>DATNKH010000181.1:0-15386 GCA_035603475.1 Thermoanaerobaculia bacterium | reverse complement strand
ACATCGGTGCCCAGGCACAGGAAGGTCTGGCCGTCGCAGATCAGGCGATCGGGCAGCCCCTGGCAGTCGCCGGCGTAGCTTGAGCACTGCACCGAGGGGTCCGATTGGCAGACGATCCTGCACGGTTCGCCCGCCAGGTAGGACGACTCCGGAACCGTGTTGTCGTAGACATAGAAGACGCCCGGATCGAGCGGCCCGTTGCCGGACTGGGCGGGAGGCCGGGGCTGCCCGCTGATCGGCGGAGGCGGGCCAGGCTTGTGTGGCTTCCGTGGCTCGAACTGGCGCCCCTCGGGAGGATGCCGCTCGTCGCCCTTGCCAGCCGGGCCCACGACGCCGGGAGTCTGACCGCGAGCGGCAGGCTTGCGCTGCGCTGGCGCCGCCGGCTGGGAAGAACCACTCGCCGCCTGGGGAGAGGCGCCGGCGGGAGCGGCGGGAGCGGGCAGCTCGCCGCCTGTCGCTCTCGGCGACCGCGCCGGCTGGTCTCTCGGCGTTGCCGGTACGGATGACGAAGAGCCCCTGCGGGAGTCACCCGAGTCATGAGAAGCCGCGCCGCCGCCGCCGCGCGTGCCACCGTTGGCGCCGCCACCGTTGCTGCCGGCGTTGCCGGTCGAAGACGTCGAGGCGCTGCCGCCGTGCGGGCTGGCACCGCCACGGCCGCCGCTGGCGCCGCCACTCCCGGACGAACCGCTCTCGTGCGAGCTCGAGCCGCCGCCACTGCTGCTGCTCGAGGAGGGAGCGCTCTCATGCGAGCTGGAGCTTCCGCCGCTACTACTACTACTACTACTCGAAGACGGTGCGCTCTCATGTGAGCTCGAGCCGCCACCGCTGCTACTGGTGCTGCTGCTGCTGCTCGAAGACGACGCGCTCTCGTGCGAGCTCTCGGAGCCGCCGGGGTGTGCGACCGCGGGTCTTCCGCCAACCAGAACCAGCGCCACCAGCGCCGAGAATGTGACGAGCGACACGGTCCTGCTCACGACGACCTTGGGTACCAGGTGGTCATGATGGTGACGCTGCCGGTCCCGCGGCGCCGACTCCCATCGTGCGTTCATGTCCGATCTCCTTTCGGTCCGCTGACCGGCCGCGTGGCAGCCGGGGCGGCGTCGAGGTGGTCTGCCGTCGCCCCGGCGGCATCGCCGTAGCGGGTGCAGCACGCCTCTGAAAGGAAACTACACGAGCGCCGGAGCACTCCGGCAGAGCATGGACATGCGCATCGATCAGAGCGGCAAGAAGAGGATCTTCTGCTCGACGTCCGCGCACTGGCCGGCCAGCAGCAGGAGCTCCAGATCCGCGATGACCTGACCAATGGGGCAGTCCGTTGGGGCGACGATAACACCAGGCATCGCCATTTCCGAGCGGACACGCTGCCATGCATGCCCCACCAGGGTCTCCTGGTCGTGAGTGAGAAGGACTCTCATCTCGTCGGCCGCGAATTGGAGGAGAGCCGGGTCGTCGGCCCCGTACAGTCGAGTATCCTGGGCCCGCACGACATCGAGATCCGGGATCTGACGCTTGAGAGCGCGGAGGATCCGGCCGTTGAAATTCTCATCGGCCAGTAATCGGAGCACTGCGACGCTAACGCCCAAGACGGGCGAGGAGCCTGCTGCGCAGGCCGGTCTGAGCGGAGTGGGTCTCGATCTCGCGGCGCAAGGCCGCCGCCCGGGACCGCCGCTCCCGGAGATAGGCATCCACCTCGTCACGGTGGCGCAGGTAGTAGGTCAGGACCGCGTAGACATCGTCGAGCCGGAGAACCGGGAAGTCCTGCGCGATCTCCTCCGGTGAAGCGCCGGTCAGGAACGTGTCGATCACGGTGTCCAGCGTCACCCGGGTGCCAGCGATGCGGATGACTCCATCGGCCGCAGTCGAGAGAGGAATCGGCTCCATGGCCGCGGCGCTCGTCATAGGGTCAGAATACCAGAGCCCAGGCCTCTTGATCGAGGATCAGTCCTACCAGCCTACCAGCCGATTTCACGCCGAGATCGGCTTGTAGAGCGCAGGTTGCCCCGGTCTGCCGCTACTCCGCGCGCACTGCCTGGAGAGGCTCGATGGTGGCGGCCCGCAGCGCCGGCAGCAGACCGGCGACGAGCGCGGCGGCGCTCAGCACTGCGACGGCGGTCACCAGGGCGGGCGGGTCCCAGCTGCGCACCGCGAAGAGCTGGTGGGAGATCAGGCGCCCGCCGGCGAGGGCTGCCGGCAGGCCGAGCGCCAGGCCCAGTGCGAGCTGCACGCAGGCGCCGCGCAGCACCATCCCCACGACCGCACGGCGGCTCGCGCCCAGGGCCATGCGAATGCCGATCTCGGCGGAGCGGCGCGCCACCGAGTAGGCCGTCACGCCGTAGAGCCCGACCGAGGCGAGGACGAGCGCCAGCAGGCCGAAGAACCCGGTGAGGCGAGCGAGGAGTCGCTCCTGGTTGAATTCGCGGCGGATCTCCTCGCCGGGGCTCGTCATGCCGAGCACGGTGAGATTCGGGTCGATGGCGGCGAGGGCCCGGCGCACCGCGCCGCCCATGGCGGGGCCGCCGCGGGCGCCGCCCGCGCCGCCCGCAGCCAGGCGCAGCACGATGGCGTGGATGTAATGCGAGCGGAGATCGGTGTGCTGGATCGAGGGCTTCGAGCTCGCCGCCGACTGTGCGAGCGGCAGGAAATACATCGGCTCGGGCGGCCGGGTGGGGCGGCTGTAGATGGCATCGCCGACGATGCCGACGATCTCGAGCTCGCCGCTCGCGGCGGGCTCGTCGGCGCCGAAGCGCCGCCCGAGAGGGTCTCGGCCCTGGAAGTACCTCCGCGCGAAGGCTTCGTTCACCAGCGCGACCCGTGGTGCGCCGGCGTTGTCCTGCTCGGTGATAGGCCGGCCGCGAAGCACGCGCTGCCCGATGGCATCGACGAAGCCCGGGCTGACGCGTTCATAGGCGGCGTAGTCCTCCTCGGCGCCGGGCGGGGATGGCGGCCGGCCCTGGATGAAGACCGAGCCGGTCCACCGATCCGTGAGCGGCGTGTACATCCCGAGCCCGACGCTCTGGACGCCTGGCAGCGCGCCGAGGCCCTGCTCGATCTGCCGGTACAGAGGGGGGAGCCGCTCGGGTGGGTAGCGGGCGAGCAGGGGATCGACCTTGACGATCAAGCGGCCCGCGGTTGCGAAGCCGAAGTCCTGGGACTCGAGCTTGGCGAGGCTGCGCGAGAGCAGGCCGGCGCCCGCCAGCAGCACCAGGGACAGCGCGGTCTGCGCGACGACCAGCGAGCGTTGCGGCAGGCCCGAGGTGTCGCGCGTGGCGCGGTTGCCGGCGCGCAGGGTCTCGGCGGGATCGAAACGCGACGCGAGCAGGGCGGGGGCGATGCCGAAGGCCAACCCCGTCAGCAGCGAGAGCACGAACGTGAAGCCGAGCACTGGCAGCGACGGAGCCGCGCTGATGGGGACGGAATGGGCTCCGTGGAAGGCAAGCGCGAGGAGCGCGCGCGTGCCGGCGAAAGCAACGCCGAGCCCGGCGGCACCTCCCACGATGCCGAGCAGGGCGCTCTCGGTGAGGCCCTGGCGCAGCAGGCGCGCACGTCCGGCCCCGAGCGCCAGCCGCACCGCGACCTGGGTTCGCTGGGTGGTGCCGCGCGCCAGCAGCAAGTTGGCGATATTGGCGCAGGCGATCAGCAGCACGAGCCCCGAGAGCGCGAGCAGCAGGTGCAGCGCGCTCGCGAAGCGACTCTGCAGCACCGAGACTCCCGCGCCTCCGGGGACGACTGCCACCACCTGCTTGGCGATGTTCTTGCGCTCCTCCGCCGAGAGATCCGTCTGCGCCAGCAGCCATTGCCGCAGCTCGACCGTCACGCGCGCCTGCACCGCCGCCGGACGAGAGGCCGCGTCGAGCCGGCCGATCAGCTGCAGCCAATGCCGGTCGGCATGATCGCGCAGCGAGCTCTGCTGCCGCAGTGCCGGCTCGCTGGCCAGGGGGAGCCAGAAGTCGGGAGGATCGGCGCGCAGCGTGTCGCCGAAGAAGCCCCGCGCCGCGATGCCGACGACCGTGAAGGGCAGCCCGTCGAGGATGAAGGTCGCGCCGACGACCGACCTGTCGGGCGCGTAGCGCTGCTCCCAGGCGCGATAACTCATGACGGCGGCCGGCGGCGCGCCGGGCACGTCGTCGGCGGGCGTCAGCGCTCGCCCCGCGAGGGCGCCGACGCCGAACGTCGCGAAGTAATTGCCGGACACGACCTCGCCCGCCGCCGCCTCGGACGCCGGCGCGCCCTGGCGCCGGGCGCTGAGGGTCATGCTGCCGGCCTGGAACGCCGCGAGCTGCCGCAGCTCCGGCGTCTCGTCGCGCAGGCTCCGATAGAGCGGATAGGAGAACAGCGACCAGTTGTCTTCCAGCCCGGAGGTAACGCAGCATTCGGGAGGATCGCCGACGCGGTAGAGCTCCTCCGGCCTCTGCACCGGCAGCGCCTTCAGCAGGACGGCGTCGAACAGGGTGAACACCGCCGTCGTCGCCCCGATGCCGAGCGCCAGCGTCAGCACCGCCGTGACCGTGAATCCCGGCGCCCGCCGCAGCTGCCGCAGCGCCAGCCGGAGATCGGCGCCCAACGAGTCCAGCCCAGACACCCTGCGGACGGCGGTGTGCAGTGCGTCCATCTTCACTCCCGGTTTGCCGCAGCGCCAGCAGCTCCAGAACCCAAGTCTAGCACCGCACCCCGGCCGTGGCGCGGTTCCTCTGCCACCGCCACCATCGCCAGAGGGGCTGAACGAGGGGCCAAAGTCTTCCGGGGCAAGCTACAATGCGATGAGCGTGACTGCGGGGCGCTCCGTCGTAAACGCCTCGCAAGGAGGAAGAAGGTGAAATGGCCGGACGCCCGTAATCAGTTTCCCCACCAGTGGCTGGTCGTCGAGGCGATCGACGCACGCTCGGAGTTGGGGAAGCGGCACCTGGAAGAGCTGGCTATCGTCGATCAGTGTCCAGACGGCGAGTCGGCCATGAGGAGCTACTTGAACCTGCATCGCCAGGCTCCTGAACGCGAGCTGTACGTCCTCCATACCGATCGCGAGACACTTGAGATCACCGAGCAGAACTGGCTGGGAATCCGCGCAGCCGGATGACGATCCGGCTCGATCACGGCCTCGCCTACGTGGAGGCCGATCTCGCCTTTCGAGGTAGGACCCTTCATCTCGATAACGTCATCCTCGACACGGGCTCAGCCAGCACGCTCTTTGCTTCCGACAGACTGCTGGAGATTAGCATCGTTCCGGAGCCGTCAGACTCCCTGAAGCGTATCCGAGGCATTGGGGGAGTCGAGTTCGTCTTTACCAAGCGTATCGGCCGGCTTGCCATAGGCGAGATCGCCATGCTCGATTTCGAGATCGAGGTCGGAGCGATGGATTACGGCTTCCCCGCCCAAGGCATCCTCGGTCTCGACTTTCTCCTGCGAGCCGGCGCGCTCATCGACCTCGACCGACTCGAGCTTCATCCCGCCAGACCCGGCCGACCTGGTTCGGGGAGATAGTTCGTGTCACAGCGACCGTCCGAATTCACCTCGGAAGACAATCTGGTGCCGTCCCTGATGGTTCTTACTTTCACGACCGGAGTGATCGATGCGGTCAGCTTCGTGGGCCTTGGTCATGTGTTCACGGCGAACATGACAGGCAACGTCGTGTTCATCGGCTTTGCTCTCGCGGGTGCCCAGGGCGTGTCCATTGCCCGCTCCTTGGTGGCGCTGGTGGCATTCGGCGGCGGTGCCCTGCTGGGCGGCCGGCTGGTGAGCGGTCTGGCCCGAGCGTCCGCTCGTCATCTCGCCATCGCTTCGGCCTCGGAGGCAGCGTCGTTGACGATGGCCGCGGGCCTCGCGCTGGGCCGCATGGGGCTACCGCCAACGTCCATCGCCTACGTGCTGATCACCCTGACGGCCTTCGCGATGGGATTGCGCAATTCCATCGTCCGCAAGCTCGGCGTGTCGGATGTCACCACGACCGTACTGACGCTCACCATCACCGGGTTGGCGGCCGATTCCTCGGTGGCGGGAGGCAACAACCCTAGGAGCGGGCGCAGAATGATCTCGGTCGTTGCCATGTTGGGAGGAGCCTTTCTCGGCGCACTGCTCCTGCGCGAATGGGGCTTCACGCCCCCTCTTGCGGTCGCGGCCCTCCTCGCCGGTGCCGTGGCCATCCATGTAGCGATCGCGGCGAGAGACGCTCCTCAGCAGTAGAATTGGCACGCCGGCCGAAGGCGGCCCGTGAGTGAGGTCGAGCATACCGAGAAGCAATCCAGAGGTCGGCATCGGGGATCGGCCGCCCCTTCCGGCCGCTTCCTCGCCTGGCCTCGACAGCTACCTCCTCATTGAGGATGATCCGAATCGCGACATTGGTATCGAGAAGGTACCTACCTCTCATCGAGATCCACCCGCTCGCATCCCTCCTCGATAGCCTCCATCATCTCGCGGGCCGATTGGTCGTCCAGGCTGCCGGCAAGCTGCATCAGGTCCTCGATGGAGGCACCCTTGGGCAACCGGCTCATGAGCCCGTGCACGAGCTCGGCGGCCTGCTTCTGCTCCTCAGGCGAAAGTTGATCGAGGTCCTGCAGAATCTGGTCTTTGACGGCTGGCAATACCACTGTGGGCTCCCCTCCTTCGATGGCGCAATCTTACCATCGCGCCCGCGCTGCCGGAAGGGATCGGCAAGGAGGTAAGCCATTCGGGAGTAGAATCGGCGTATTGGAGCGAAGGGGGAAGTCCGTGAGTGAAGTCGATCAGATCGAGAGGCAAATAGAAGGCCTTTCCCCAGAGGATCTCGCTCAGTTCAGGGCCTGGTTCCTGGAATATGACGAGGGTGCTTGGGGTCGACAGATCGAAGGTGACTCCAAGCCTGGAAAGTTGGATCGCATGATTGCCGATGCTCTCGCCGAGCAGAAGGCACCCAGGAGCTTAGATTAGACTGTGAAATGGCCGGAAGCCCGTAACCGGTTCCCCCACCAGTGGGTGGTCATCGAAGCGCTCGACGCACGCTCGGAGCTGGGGAGGCGGCTCCTGGAAGAGCTCGCCGTCGTGGACCAAAGTCGGCGCCAGGCGCGTGAGCGGCGAGGAACTCCAGGTCGGCCCGTCCCTCCTCGAACAGCCGGCGGATCACCGCCAGCGCCAGCGGCAGGTCGGTGCCGGGGCGCGGCGCGAGATGGAGGTCGGCGCGCTTGGCGAGCGGCGTGCGGCGCGGGTCGATGGCCACCAGCCGGGTACCGCGCGGCTGCTCCACCCGGAGGTGCGCCGCGGCCGCAAGGGCGACGGCGTCTTCACGCGGGTGTCCTGGGACGAGGCGCTGTCGCTGCTCGCCGAGAAGCTGCGCGTCGCCCGAGCGAAGGCTCGGGAGGGCGTGGGCGTAAGGAAGGTCGGGTTCCAGGATGGGGCGCAGTGGCCCTGGAGCATTCCTTCAACAAGCCGAAGGCGACCATGAAAGGCGGAAGAGCTTCCGCGAGCTCAACTCACTGCCTATACCGTCGCTGCACCCCCCTCGCCAGCGCCCCAAGCGCGCAGCACTTTAGCGCTACCGCGGTAGAATCCCACCGAGTACGCTGCGGGCCTGAAGAAGGGCTTTCGCCATCGATGAGGGAACTGGGGGATCCCTCGACTGCGACCTCGACGTCAGGGTGAATCAGGTCGAGCGTCGGGCGACGATAACTGCCACGATTGCAAGATCATTGACCTGCTCTTTCAGGCCCGAGAATACGCCGCAACTTGCGCCTGCGTCGCCACTCATACAGTAGTGGCACATAGAAGAGAGCACTAAGAAAAAGCAAGGCGCCAACCACACCGCTGATCAAGCCGCGGGTAGCAACCGTTCCCCGAATAGTCACTGAGGCAATCAACGGTTTTGCACTAAGGGCATCAAACTCTGATAAAGTAACTCGTTCTCTCGTTCTCGTCTTTTGGTCCACGAGATCAATCTTTCCGTCCCACCGCGGCCTAGCGTACACCACGCGATGCTGCCCGTCTCTACCAAGCACAGAGTAGCATAGTTCAGGTATCCTTAGGAAGTACGCTGCCCAGATAAACAGCAATAGCACGAATGCAACATATATTCCAAAAAACTTCGCGGTAGACAAGCGCCTTTTCGTTATCGGTGCAGGCATGTCCTGAATCTTCACGGGCGCTGCATCGGCTATACGGTGGTCGAACTCTATCGCGTCTCGAAGGAACTGCTTGTGCCCATCTGTTGGCGTGTCCTCATTAAGAGGGACTTCGGCCACTGCTTCAAGGGTCAGGTGCTCATCTCGCCGAAGCAACCCAAGATCGAAAGTAAGCACCTTCGGACTAGTAATGGTAAGGGTGGCTCGCAGGTCAGGAGAAGCTTCAACAACCTTTGCGGTTTGCCAGCTGAAGCCATTCCTAAGTCGGGCTTCGAGAGCCTTGTGGACCATGGAAGGTGTGACATCGCGTTCTCCCACATTCAGCAATATCCCCTTTATGAGAACCAAATTCTTCGCAACCGGCTGCCCGTTATATGAAACGGACAGCTCCTGAAGATTGCGGACGATTTCATCGAATAACGCAATCTCCTTGCCTACGAAAAAATGCAGGCGAATTGGATATCGCCGGCGAATAAATAGGTACACACTGGCGATTCCGAAAATAATGGTGGCAATCACCCCAGTTGAAGATAGGATTGTGGACGTATCCATGGGACTGCTTCCCCCCCACATGGGCAGACAGTTTAAGCTTCCTCTCTCACCTTCGCCCTTCCCTGACACGCAGGGGGCGACCCGAGCAAGGTGAAAAGAGGCGCGCGCGCACTACGGTCGTCACAGCTCCCCCACGCTATGCGATCCGGACGTTGGTGTCGAGCCTATACCCGCATTACAGTTGCTCTATATAGGGAGTCTCGCTACGCCGCTTATGGCAGCGGATACCCTCGCCATCATGGAGTCGGCTTCTGCACTCCTGGCCGGCGCCCCACTCCGCCACGGCTAGAGCGCAACGCCTCCTACGTGGCCCTCACCCGCCACCGTGAGGTTGCCCACGTCTACACCGATCGGCAGACCTTCGCCGACCGCGACCCGCTCGACGGCTCCCTCTCCAGAACCCCGTCCAAGGAACTCGCCCGGGACTACGCCGCCGCCGCGATCGAGGTCATCGTCTGCGAGGTAGGATTGCATGGAGCCAGGCTTTCCAAGCCGCGCAGCGACATCCTTACCTCCTCATCTCCGCCCGCTTCATCCCCTCACTCGCTTCACTCGCTCCTCTACTAACCCTCCATCCTCTCATCCCATTCCTGACCCTGTCGCCGCCAGCGCCCACGGTCACTACTCTTCTGTAAACGCCGCCAACGGTCCAGTGACGAATTGGCTTAATTTCCAGCCGGAGATCAATCTGTCCAGCAGCAGGTCGTCGGCTGCCGTGAGGGCTACGGAGGTTAACACCCCGGCGAGGCCATCCGTGCGCGCACTCGCAAGCACGCCCACGGCAGAGAAGACGAAGAAGCGCGTAAGCTTCGATGGCAGGCGTTCTGACCATCCCCGGTGCGTCACCGCCCGCGCGTACTCGCCAACAAGATTGGAATCCTCTGGAACTCCGTCGACCCAGTCGAGGAACCTGTCCGCTTCGTCGAGGAGATTCAGGAGATCTTGGATACCGCGGCTACCGGTGTTGATGGCCTCGCGTATCGCTTTACCGTCGCCCAAGGTGATCTCCGTAAATAGTTTGACTTCATCGAGGTTGGTAACCTTTATGATGTTCCTGAACTTGCGCCTGATAATGGAAGCGGAAATCTCGTTCGTAGCAAGCTCTGCGTTCCGTTGGCTCGCGAGATGGATGTCGGCTCTGGCCTCTTGGATCCAGCAGATGAGGCCGGCGATAGTGATCGAATCTCCATGGCCAAGATGGGGAAGCTTCGCGTACTCCCGATTCAGCGTTGGAAGGTCGAGGTTTGTCTCTACGAGGACTTCCTGCTGAGTGCGGTGTACCGCGAAGCGCCACCCGGACGGCAGAGAGTAACCGGGCATCATGGAGTGCAGCGCATCGCCAACTGCGGACTGCACGTACTCGCGGTCATCCAGATCGAGACGGGCAAGGCCCGAGACGCCAGCGGGATCGGCGATCCCGGTGCCGATAATCTGGAAATTGACAGAGCCCACGAGCTGATTGGCGGTTCGCCTGCTCTTTCCGCGCTTGGCTGTGGCCCGGTCAAAAACCCGGGTGAGGATGTCGAGCGGGTCGTAGTCTGTCCCATCGCGCCGGAAAGGCCGCACCGTGCCGAAATCGTAGACCTCTCTGCCTGCCCGAGTTTCTTGATGGGTCGCCGCAATGTCCAGTAGGCAGGTCAAGCGCAGATGGCCGCTGCCGAGGAGAGCAAAGAGGCCTTCAATGCCGATCTGCCGGACGAGATTCTCAAGGGCTCCCTCTCCCAAGAAGAGCTCGACGTCCTGGTAGAACACCATGGCCTCGGCAAGCACGCCGACATCGACGCGATTGTCGGTCGAGGAGGGGCGAAGGATGATCGATTTGAACACGTACTATGGCCTCCGGTTCGGTGACTGTCAGCGTCGGGCGACGGCGCTCAGGTGCGCGCGAGCCAGCTGGCTACGGGTCCTCGTCGAGGTCGCCCTTCGGTGCTTCCGGTTTGGGATGGGTCGCCTGGCGGTGGGAGTATGGCCGACGCTTGATGGCTGAGAAGGCGGTCCTGTGGACCGTCTTTGATGGAACTGCTATTTCCCTATTCTTATCGAGGCTTCCTTGGCGCCTCATAGTAGTCGGTCCCTTGCAGAGCAGCCAGTGTAAGCTGATGCTGCCGCAGCAGCACCTGCACCCTCGCCTCCGAGATGTCACGCAAGTCAAGAGCGTGGAATTCCGCGAAAAAGGCTCGTATGTTGCGGTTTAGGATGCTTAGCTTGTGCGCCCGCAACAGCACGACCTCCTCTGTGAATCCCGCTGCGTTTCCAAGCTGGCGAGCGGGAATCACCAGGACACGAGTGGCCTTGGCGCCTGGGTATTCACGTGCAAACCAAGCCGAGGCATTGTTCATCTGACCAGTCTCGTGTTTGCTGATTTCGAGACGTGTTACCTCGACCTCGCTCTTGGCCTCGAGAAGCAGGTACTCGCCATCGCGTAGAGCCCAGAGGTTGTCGGGACCTGCCTTCCATTCCTTGTCAGGCCGCTCCGAGGCGAAACCTAGCGCGGTTCCGAGGTCTTGGAGGGCGCGCTCGAAGGGCTCTGCCCGTGTGCCGAATCGCAGCGCGCTCACGATTTCGTTGACCACTGCCATGAGAGAGCGGTGGTCGGCGTGTTGTCCCACCCATTCGCGGATGCGCTCCGCTCGCCTCTGAGCCATTGGCTCTAGCCGCGAGACAGGCACACCCGAAGTTGGCTTGAGCAGGTAGCGATTGTGTCGGTGTGCCGCCGCCTGGAGGTCGAACGCCTCGCCTTTCGCGGTCGGATAGCGGTAGCGAGCCATCTCTTGCAAGTACCAGCCGCGATCCGCAGCCTCCGAGACTTGTCCGGCGTCCAGTAGCCCTTGGAGTGCCTTCACGGCGCCATCGACATTACCAGCCTCGTAGAGACGTTCCGCAATGTCTTCGGTAGCGAACACATCCACAAGGTGTGGAATCGCGGGACCAGCGGTGAGGGCGCTCATCTGTTCGACGTAGTACTCCTTCCATCCGTCGTCCCGCCGAAGCGACTGCTCGACAAGCCCCAGCAGTATCCTCGCTGCGTCGTCGGCATCTGCGCCGGCAGGGAGCTCCTCACGCGCATAGTCAGCAATGGCAAGGCCGATCTCGATCTGCTTCCTGGTCTGGGGCGAGAAGTAGTCGCGGCGCTCTTGTGTGCGCACCACTCGCACGAGGTCAGCGCCACTCAGGACCACGACGCAGTAATCTTTCTCACCGCGCACGGCCCGGCCCATGCCCTGCTCGATAACACGCGCCATGCGCATAGCAATCACGTCGCTACGGGGCCGGCATGCCTCGCTATAACGATCGAGAAGGGACTCGCCGAAGGGCTTGCCGTCGAGCACGAGTATGCGGCACGTCTCGTCGGGCAGGTCGATGCCGTCGTAGCGGTTTGCGACGACCAGTGTCTCGCCGTGCTTGCCGGTCCGGAGCCGGTCGACTTGTGCCTGGATATCGTCAGTCGTTGCGACGACTGCTCCCTCGGCTTGCCAGTCTTTCGTTGCCTCAAAGCTTGGGACCAGCGCCACAACGCCATAGCGCTTGGGGCGGGGTCGTGCAAAGAGGTGCACGATCTCTGTGGCGGTCAGGCTGTCATCGATGTTAGAAGGGATGAGTACCATTTTCTCGCCCGACCACGCCGTGCCAAAAAAGGTGAGCGGATCTGTAACGACCTCCGGGCTCACCCCGAGTCCGCGCACAAGGAAGGAGTCGTCGGAGATCGTTGCCGACATGAAAACGCGATGGGACGCTTTCGCATAGGATTCAAAGAGTTCGAGAGGTGGGCGGTACGGAGCGATGAGCAACTGCTTCCCGGCGATCAGGCAAAGGCAGTCCTGGAGGCGGTCTCTGATGAGGGGCCACGCAAACTTAACCGCATTCGACGCGGTGTGTTTAGCAAGGATAGCCGCAACGTCTCTGTGCCGATCAACCCATCCCCAGTAGGGGACCGGCAGAAACGCCGCCGAGGCGTGCGTTTGTAGCTCGGCGTACGTGCCTACTCCCTGTTCTTGAAGATCCGGAGCGAACAAGGCGAGGATCTCCTGATACGCTTGGTCTTGGTGATTCAACGTGATTACGCACGCATTCTTGATTGCATCAATGCACGCATGTGCGTCATCCACTACCAGCGCGTCGACGCGCTCGCTCCTTGGGCCGAGGCCGAACTTCGTAAGCCCGTTGAATAGCTTCTGCACCAATGCTACGAGGATTGCCTTACCATCCAAGAAAGCCGCCGGGAGTTCGCCGTTCTCCTCGACAGGTACGCACGTGACTCCGAACTGCCGAGCCTGGGCGAGCGTCTGATCTACGAGGAAACGATTAGGGCAAAGATAGAGAGCCCGACCACCCCGGTCCGCTAGCTCATTGAGCTTGGACTGAAGGATGATGAGTCCGATGAGAGTTTTTCCCTCGCCCGTGTGCAGTTTGAGTGCCACGTCGCGCCGGGTGCGCCACTGCTCGAACCAGGTATCGAGCACGACTTCCTGTGCGGGTCGGAGAGGTCCCTTATCGCTCGCGCGATCAAGTCGCCGATAAATCTCCCCGGGGTTGACGGGTCGCTCTACTACCCGCGTTGCGAGCCGCTTCTTGAAGTCCACCATGTAGAACTCCGATTCTTCTACCGCAGATCGACGCTGCAACCTCTGCCGCCGAGCAACCGGTTCGGATCTGAGTCTACCGCCATCCGACAGCACCGTGGTCGCCCGCCAAGGGAGCATCCCAGTACAGATCCAGGGAACCGGTTGGTGTGCTTCACGCTTACGTCCGCCGGCTTGCGCTCTGCTTTCTTTGCGCCTGCTTCCCCTATGCTTCCCTTCTTGGATCGATGTCCTCGAAGCCAGCCTCTTAACCTATTGATTCTATTGGAGCCGACGATCGGGATTGAACCGATGACCTGCTGATTACCAATCAGGCGCTGGTGCTCAGTAGGCCAGCACCTCCCGTGCCGCAGCCAGCACCTTCTCCTTGGTTGGCAGCAGCACATTCTCCAGCACCCGTGCATAGGGCACCGGCCGGTCCGGGTAGGTGACCCGCCGGATGGGGGCGTCCAGCCAGGGGAAGGCGGCTTCGGCGAGGCGGGCGGCGACCTCGGCTCCAAAGCCGAGGGTGAGGGGGGCCTCGTGGACGACCAGGGCGCGGCCGGTCTTCTTGACCGAGGTGGTGACCGTGTCCTCGTCGTAGGGGACCAGGGTTCGGAGATCGACGACCTCGGCCTCGACTCCTGCGGCGGCGAGGTCGGCGGCCGCTTCCAGGCAGGTCCAGGTGCTGGCTCCGTAGGCGACGAGGGTCAGGTGGGTGCCTTGGCGGACGACCCTGGCCTCGCCGATGCGGGCGAGACCTTCTCCTTCGGGTAGGATCTCCTTGATCCTGCGGTAGAGGAATTTGTGCTCGAAGAGCATGACCGGGTTCGGGTCTCGAATCGCGGCCTTGAGGAGGCCCCTGGCGTCGGCGGCGGTGGCCGGGCAGATGACCTTGATGCCGGCGGTCTGGGCGAACCAGGGCTCGTCGTTCTGGGAGTGGAAGGGGCCGGCCCCGACGCCTCCTCCCGAGGGGAGGCGGACGACGATGGGGCAGGGGACCTGGCAGCGGTAATAGAGCTTGGCCGCGACGTTGACGAGCTGGTTGAAGCCGCAGGAGATGAAGTCGGCGAACTGCATCTCGACCACCGGGCGGTAGCCGAGGACGGCGGCGCCGATGGCGATGCCGATGGTGCCGCTCTCGGCGATCGGGGTGTCGAACACACGATCGGGCCAGCGGGCGTGGAGGCCGCGCGTGGTGCGGAAGGCTCCCTCGAAGGCGCCGATGTCCTGGCCCAGGACCAGCACCGCCTCGTCTCTCTCCATCTCCTCGCGCAGGGCGAGGTTGATCGCGTCGACGTAGGTCGTCTCCCCGGCCTGGCCGCGGCCCGCCGGCCGCCCCGCGGACCGCGGAGCTGGAGCCGGGGTGGGCGCGACGGCCTCCGGCGCGAAGACCGGCCTCATCGCGACGTCCGGAGTGGGCGGCGGGGCGTCGATGGCCTGGGTGATCGCCCGCTCGACCAGCTCGGCGATGCGAGCCTCGAGGCGCTGGGCGGTGGCGCCATCCAGGACTCCCGCCGCTTCGAGGCGGCGGGCATAGGCGGGGACCGGGTCCGCGGCCCGGTAGGCGGCCAGCTCCTCGGCGGGGACCACCTTGAGGGAGTCGTCGCCCTCGGCGTGGCCGCGCATCCTGCCGAGCATGGCTTCCAGGAGGGTGGGGCCCTGGCCGGCGCGGGCCCGCTCCACGGCCCGGTGCAGCGCGGCGGCCATGGCGTCCGGATCGTTGCCGTCGACGGTCTCGGCGGCAATGCCGTAGCCGATGCCGCGGTCGGAGAGCCGCCGGGCGGCGTACTGCTGCCCCGCCGGGGTCGAGAAGGCGTAGCCGTTGTTCTCGATCACCAGGATCAGCGGCAGCTTCCAGACCGCCGCCATGTTGAGCCCCTCGTGGAAGTCGCCGGTGGAGGTCCCGCCTTCGCCGATGAAGTTGATCGCCACGCGGTCGCTCCGCCGCTGCCGGAAGGCGAAGGCGCAACCGGCCGCCACCGGGATCATGGAGCCGAGATGGCTGATCATGCCGAGGTGCAGGATGCCGTGCTCAGGCGCCAGGTAGCCGTAATGGAAGGAGCGCTCGACGCCCTGCGAGAAGCCGGCGCCCTTGCCGAGCAGCTGGCAGGCGAGGCGGAGCAGCAGGCCCTCCGGATCGGGCCGCCGGCCGTCGGGCTCGCCGAAGCCCAGCCCCGGGAAGGTCAGCGCC
>DATNKH010000180.1:0-2301 GCA_035603475.1 Thermoanaerobaculia bacterium | reverse complement strand
AAGTCCGCCGCCGCGGCCCGCAGCTCGCGCTCGGCGGCCAGGGCACCGCCGCCCGCCTGCCCCGCCGGCCCGGTGGACCCTGCCGGCCCCCCGGATCCCGATGGTCCCGCTGGTCCTGCCGGCCCCGCGGACCCCGCCGGTCCCGCCGGCCCCGCCGGTTGACTCCGGAGGATCTCGGCCCGTGCGAGCCGGCCGCGCAGGGGATCTCGCCGCTCGAGCTCGGCGGCGTGCACCCTCGCCTTGGCGAGGCTGCCGCCGAGGAACGCCGGCGCCTGGATCTGGAACTCGATCAGGTCCTCGAGCGCGTCGGCGTTGGCCGGGTCGAGCTCGACCGCGCGCTCGAACTCCTGGCGCGCCTTGACGGCCAGGCCGAGCTGCCGCACCACCGCCGCGCGCTGCGCGGCGATGCCGTAGGCCCTCCCGAGCCAGTCATGGAAATCCGACCGTCCCGGCGCCCGCGCCACGGCCCGCTTCAGCTGCTCGATCGCCGGCATCGGCTGGCGCCGCTCGTAGTACGAGCGGCCGAGGTAGAAGAGCGCCGTCGCATCCGCGGGCTGCTTCGCCACGTGGGCCGCGAAGCACTCCTGCGCCTCCTGGTAGGCGTGCGCGTCGAACGACCGGACGCAGGCCGCCGGCGGCACGTCCTCTTCCCCCACCGCAAACGCCGCCCGCACCGACCGCGCCGTTCCCAGCCATGCCGGGAGCAGCGACAGCAGCGAGATCGAGGCGCAAGCGGCGAGCAGGGAGGCCCTGCCTGGGGTCGCGTTCATACAGCGATCTGATAGCACTTCCGATGCGTGAACAGCTTCCGCGACATCAACTCGGCGCACACAGGCGGTATTCCCCGAGCCGGCGGCTCCTCCGAGGGTCCGGTCAACCTCTGGGATCGCGAGCCTCGCCGTTCCGCCGCCGAGCACGATACGCTTCATGACGAACCGTGACGCCGGCTATCGACGAGTGGCCTGACCGGCGGCAGCGCTCGGCGGGAGGTGACCGATGGACGAGGGCAAGCTGCGCGCATGGTGGTTCCATCGCCAGGGGCTCGACCGCGGGTTGGCCGGGGTGCCGCCTGCCGACGTGCTCGAGCGCACGGGCTGGGCACGCTCGATGGGCGGCTCGGGCCCGTACCTGGGGTTCCATGGCCGCACCGGCGCGGGCCGGGAAGCCATCGACGGCGCGGTGGCGGCGCTCGAGATCCACGAGCTGCCGAGCGCCCGCGGCTGTACCTACGTGGTCCCGGCTTCCGCCTTCGCGCTGGCCCTCGAGCTGAGCCAGGGCTTCGGCCAGGAGGCGGACATGCGGGTGGCGCGCAAGCTGGGCGTCACCGACGCCGAGATCGACGGTCTCTGCACTGCCGTCCTGGACGCCCTGGGGCCGGCGCCGCTCGCTCCGGACGAGCTCCGCGCGGCCACCGGCGGCGCCTCGCGCAGCCTCGGCGAGGCAGGCAAGAAGAAGGGCCTCTCCACGACCCTGCCTCTGGCCCTCGGCCGGCTGCAATCCGCCGGCGAGATCCGGCGCGTCCCGGTCAACGGCCGCCTCGACCAGCAGCGCTATCGCTACACCTTGTGGCGGCCGAACCCGCTCGACGGGTTCCGTCTCACGCCCGAGGAATGCAACGTCGAGCTGGCGCGGCTCTTCTTCACCTGGATCGGGCCGGCGAGCCTCGCCGAGCTCCAGGGCTTCGCCGGGCTGAGCGTCAAGGCGGCGAAGGCCGCGGTCGAGCCGCTGCACCTGGTGCCGCTCGCCGCCGGCGACGAACGTCTGCTGCTGCCCGACCAGCGCCGCGAGCTCGAGGACTTCACGGCGCCGCCGTCGCCGCGTTACGCCCTGGTCAGCAACCTCGACGGCATCCTGCTGCTGCGGCGCGACGTCAGGGGCCTGCTGGCGCCGGCGGATACGACGCGCTCCGCCGCCGGCGAGAAGGGTCCGGAGGCCTTGGCGAGCCTCGAGTACCTGCCGAACCACGCCATTCTCGACCGCGGCCGGCTGATCGGGTTCTGGGAATACGATCCCGGTCCCGGTGAGATCGTCTGGACCTGCTTCATCCGTCCCGACGCCGCCCTGCGCCAGCAGGTCCGCGCCACCGAGCGTTTCATCCGCGACGACCTCGCCGACATGCGCGCCTTCAGCCTCGACAGCCCGAAGAGCCGCCAGCCCCGCCTCGACCAGCTACGCGCCGCCCAGGCCCATTGACCCTCCTACCGCCTCTTGCGCAGATCGGTCCAGACCACCAAGCGAGGAGATGAAGGCAGCCGAAGAGCTTGGTGACCGGAGGGGCGGAGGGAGGGCCGAGGACGGCGG
>DATNKH010000179.1:0-2616 GCA_035603475.1 Thermoanaerobaculia bacterium | reverse complement strand
ACCAGCGCGGCCGCGGCTGCCAGATGAGGCCGAGCTCCGTCACCGAGCTCATGATCCGGCTCATTGCCTCCTCGGGCGAATCGGTGAGCAGGAGGCGCTCGACGTCGAGCGGCGCGATCGTGCCCTCGCGGATCATGCTGTCGCGGAACAGGTCGACGAGCGGCCGCCAGAAGTCGACGCCCATGAGCACCACCGGAAAGTTCCGGATCTTGCCGGTCTGGATCAGCGTCGCGGTCTCGAAGATCTCGTCCATGGTGCCGAAACCGCCCGGCAGCACCACGAAGGCATAGGAGTACTTGACCAGCATCATCTTGCGCAGGAAGAAGTAGTGGAACTCGAGCCAGAGGTCGAGGTAGTCGTTGTGCCGCTGCTCCTGCGGCAGGATGATGTTGCAGCCCACCGAGCGCGCACCGACGTCGCGGGCGCCGCGGTTGGCGGCCTCCATGATCCCGGGGCCGCCGCCGGTCATGACGGTGAAGCCCGCCCTGCCGAGGCACTGCCCCATCTCCCGCGCCAGCTCGTAGTAGGGGTGACGTTCGGTGAAGCGCGCTGAGCCGAAGACGGTGACGCAGGGGCCGACGAAGTGCAGCCCGCGGACGCCACGGACGAAATCGGCGCAGATGCGCAGCAGGCGGGCGATCTCGGAGGAGCGGGGCTGCGGCCCGCGCAGGAAGACCCCCTCCTCGCCGCTCCGCGTGCCCTTGCCCCAGCGCGGCGGCTCGCCGCTCGCCTGGGAGACCTGCAGCTCGGTGGGCGGAATGCCGCCGGACTCCGGGTCGGCGCCGGGCGCCGCGGGGGCCGGCCCCGGTCCGGCCGGGGTGACCTGCCGTGCGGCATCGGCCTGCGGGCCGGGCTTCGGCGGCAGCTCGTCGTCCACGGCGTGGATTGTAACAGCCGAACCTGGCGCGCTTGCGGTCGCTCGCGCGCCTGCGGTCGCTCGGCTACGGCGAAGGAGGGATGGTCAACTCACCAACTGGTAGCAACGATGCATCGCCTCGGCGGGCATGCCTCCCTGGTAGGGGCCGCGGACGAATCTCCCGGTGGTGGTGACGGTCAGCGGCTCCGAGTCCGCGGTGTAGTGGCGGAACCTGACCACGACGCCGGTGGGAGTCGTGTGCTCGCAGTAGTCGTGAGGCACGACCGTCATCTCCCGATGCCGGTTGCCCATGACCTCGGAGATGGTGGTCGCCTCCGCCGTGCCACCCGATCGCGCGAAGTCGATCACCGTATAGATGTCGCCCGGCTGGGCCGGCGGCCTGTACTCCACGGTGGACGTCCGGGAGCTCGCGCCTCCCGGAACGACGACAGCGAGCAGCATCACCGCCGACAGCAAGGGGTTGCGCATCCGCATCCTGGGCCTCCGATCTCAGTCGCGCGGCAACGACTGACGCCCTGCTGGCCGCGCTCGACAACTTCGATGTCTATGCAAGCCCAGGGCCGGGTCGCCCGGAAGCCCATCTATTACTGTGCATGGGGGGCGGCTCGAGGCGCCGGGCACGGGAGGCCGGCGAGGGGTGAGAGGGGCGAGCGGTCCGCCAGAGAGCGGGGTGCGGGCGCCCTGCTATGATCGGCCGCGGCCGGCGCCTCTTCGCCGGCCCGTCCGCGAGTGACCAGCCTCTCCATGCTCACCTGGGTAGTGTCGGCGGCCTTGGCCGCGGCCGCGGCTGCGCTGCTGGTGCTGCTGCTCGCCGCCGCGGCCCTGGTCTGCCTGTTCGCGCTGCTGATCCTGGGCACGATCGCGGCCCACGTCGTGCTGGTGGTCCTGGTGGTCGTCGCGATCGCCAGCGACGCCTCCCGGCGGGCGGCCGCCGGCCGCGTGGCACCTTGAGGCGCCTCGCGGTGAGCACGATCAAGCCCATCTTCCTGCTGGCCGACAGCCAGCTCTTGTTCTGGCGCGACGAGGGAGAGCTGTTCCTGGGCCGGGTCCGGGCGCTGATCGACGCTGACGCGGGGGAGAAGCATGCCGGGCGCGCTCCGCGGGCGGCGTACCTGGGCGCCTCCAACGGCGACGCCCCCGAGTTCTACCAGCTCTTCCTCGCCGCCATGGAGCAGATCGACGTCCGCGATTGCCGCCAGATCCCGGCCCTGCCTGCCGCCGAAGACCTCGACTTCCTGGCGGGGGCCGACCTGATCCTGCTCGCGGGCGGCGACGTCCGGCGAGGATGGGACGCCTTCAAGGCCGCCGGGCTCGACCAGAAGCTGGTCGAGCGGTACTACAGCGGCGCGCTGCTGCTCGGCGTCTCGGCCGGGGCCGTGCAGCTCGGCCTCAAGGGGTGGGACGAGACCGGCGAGCGGACGAGCGACATGCTGCGCATCGTGCCCTTCGTCGTCGACGTCCACGATGAGCCTGGCTGGGGGCGCCTGCTGCAGGCGGTCCCGCGCGCCGGCGAGCACGCGCGCGGGATCGGCATCCCGAGCGGCGGCGGCGCCATCTATCATCCCGACTACTCCGTCGAGCCGGTGCGGCACCCGCTGGTCGAGGTCAGCCAGGCCGAGAGCGGCATGCAGCAGGCGCTGTTGCTGCCGGGCCAGGCCGCCGGACCGGCGGCAACGCCGGAAGCGCCGACAGAGGCAAGCTCGGCGGCCAGCGCCGGGCCGGCCGCCGAGCGGGAGGCG
>DATNKH010000178.1:0-5670 GCA_035603475.1 Thermoanaerobaculia bacterium | reverse complement strand
CAATTCGCCTGGCAGCTGCGCCGCCTTCCCTCGGCCTGGAGCCTCCTGCGGCAGACGCTGCCCTGGCCGATCGCCGGCCGCGGCACCGGCCTCGCCGCGGAGCCGCCGCCGGGCACCGCGGTCGAGCAGCCGGCGGCGGCGGCGCTCGCCCTGCGCCGGCAAGCGCTCGCGGACGCCGGCGGCCTCGACGAGCGCTTCTACCCGGCGTGGTTCGAGGACGTCGACCTGGCGCGCCGGCTGCGGGAGCACGGCGGCGTGCTGCTCTACTGGCCGGCCGCGCGCTTCCGTCATGCCCTGGGCAGCACCGTCCCGCGCCTGGGCTACGGTCCTTTCCTCTGGATCTACTACCGCAACCTCGAGCGCTACCTGGCGAAGCATCATGGCGCCGCCTGGGCGCTCGCGGCGCGCGCCAGCCTGGTGGCCGGCCTGGCGATCCGCCTGCCGCTCGTCCCGCTGCGGCGCCCGCGCCGGGCCGCCTCCCGCCGCGACGCCGCGGCCGGATTGCTGCTGGCCATTGCCGGCGCCCTGTCCGGCTGGCGCCTCCCCCGCCGCCTGGCGCACGATCAGCTCGGCGGCGGCACCGGCGCTGCCGGCACGTCCGGCACGTCCGGCGGCGCCGGCCAGCCGGGGGGCCAGGCCGGCGGCTTCCGGGTGTGCGGCGAAGCCCTCGATCAGGCGCTCGAGCGCCCCGGGCTCGGGCACCGCGTCGGGGTTGAGCAGCAGCAGCAGCGGCGCCCGGCAGGCGGCCACCCCGGCGTTGACGCCGCCGGCAAAGCCGAGGTTGCGTCCCGGGCGCAGCAGCCTCACCGGCGATGCGCCGGCCGCGTCGGGCGCCGCTGCCGGCGCCGGCTCCGGAGTCAGGGCCGGCGCGGAGCCGCTGTTGTCCACCACCACCAGCTCGAAGCGCGGGTCGCCGCCAGGCCAGGCGGCGGCCAGCGCGGCGAGCCGCGCCTCGTCGCGCCAGTGCACCACGATGCCCGCCAGCACCGGCAGCGGCGCCGGCGGCGGTGCCGGCAGGGGCGGCCGCGCCGGAGCCGACGCCGGCGGCGAGGGCGGTGGCGACGGCGATCCCGGGGAGGCGGGGATGGTCATCGCCCCAGAGGTTACCCCACTACCCCCCTTCACTCCTCGACGAACTTGCGCAGCCGGCCGAGGGCCGCATCCCAGCCTTCCGAGATCAGCTCGAGGTAGCGCCGCGCCTCGTCGAGACGCCGCGGCTCGAGCTGCCAGACGCTCTCGCGTCCTTGCCGCGTGCCGCGGACGAGCCCCGCTTCCGCCATCACGCGCAGGTGCTTGCTGATCGCCTGCCGGGTGACGTCCGAGCTCGCGGTGAGCCTCGTGATGGACAGCGGTCCGTCCCGGCAGAGGCGGGAGACGAGCCGCAGGCGCGTGGCGTCGCCGAGGGCGGCGAAGAGCGGCGCGTGACCCTCCAGGCGCGGCGGCTCGGCCGAGCCAGGCGACCTGGGCGACCCGGGCGACCTGGGCGACCTGAGCGCCGTGGGCGACCTAGCCGACCTGGGCTGCATTGGCGAGATGCTTCTCGATCAACTTCAGCTGCATGGCCCACCCCTGTTCGTTCGCCTCGAGCGCCTTCGCCCGCCGTTCCAGCGGGATGCTGTCGAAGCCGGACTCGGTGACGGTCAGCAGGATGCCGCCCGGCGCCTCCTCCAGGGTGAAGACGACGAGCGTGGTGGGCTCGGCGGAGTAGTCGACATCAGGCTCGACGGCGTAGGGATGCCAGCGGAAGGAGAACAGCCGCTCGGGCTCCACCCGCTCGACGGTGATCTCGAACGGCTTGCCCGCGTACGGTTGCTGGGCCTTCGCGACCTCGGCATCGACCCCGGTGGGGACGATCACCCCGCGCAGGCGCGCTCCCGGCGTGAACGGGCCGTCGAACCTGGCGCCGAACCAGGTCCCGAACTCCGCGGCATCGGTCAGCGCCCGCCAGATCCGCTGGCGCGGCGCGCGCAGCAGGATCTTCTTCTCGATCCGGTCTGTGGTCATATGCAACCTCCTAGTTGCATATTAGTCCACGCCCAGGAGCAAGGCAAGCGCCGGCCCGGCGCCTCGGGCGCCTCGGGACTCTCATCGCCGCGTTGGCATCGGCCAGCCGCTCAGGCGGGCGACCTCGGCCGGCGACGGCGCCGGCGCGCCGGTGTGGGCGAAGGACGGCAGGTGGCGCAACGCCCACCCCCATCCTGCCGCGATGCCCGAGAGCCGGCCGCGGCGGGCGCCCGGGCCGGTCCCGCGATCGCCGGGGAGGGGCCGGCGGTCGCGCCGGAGCAGAGCGGGGCGAAGGGCGGCCGGCCCGGCCACGTCGAGGAGATCGCGCAGCAGCATCCGCGGCAGGCGCGGCCAGAGGCCGCGGCCGAGCAGGCGGGCCGCCGCCAGGTAGCGGTTGCCGTAGATGAGACGCCAACGCTCGCGGCCCGCCGCCGCCGTGCGTCCCGAGGCGGAGCCGAGGTGGCGTGCGCGCGCGGCCGGCACCAGCAGGGCGCTGAAGCCCGCGGCGCGCAGGCGGCCGGCGAGCTCCGAGTCCTCGTAATAGGAGACCAGGCGCGGGTCGAAGACCTCGCCGCCAAGCGCCACTCGTTCGAGAGCGCTGCGCCGGAACAGCGCGGCTGTCGCCGACACCCCGAAGATCTCGATTGGCGCGACAGCGCCGGCGAGCGCTTGATCCGAGCTGGCCGGTCCGGAGAAGGCGGGCGGTGGTGGCGCCAGGCCGGTGGCGGGGAGTGAGACCGCCGCCGCCGCGCTGGGTGCAGGCAGCGGTTCGCCATGCCCGATCTGGATCGCCTGCCACCAGCGGTTCCAGCCGAGGCCGCAGCCGTCGATCCGCTCGGGCCCGTCCTGGCCCAGGCGCTCGCCCGGCCGTGCGACGTCGTCGTCGCCGCCGTCGCTGCCATCGTCACCGCCGGTCTCCATGCCGGCCGGACCGGCAAGGATGTTGATGCCCTGGGCGGCGGCGGCGCGGGGATCGCCGCGCAGGGCGGCGGTGAGCGCGGCGAGCCAGCCGGGGCCGACCACGGCGTCGTCGTTGACGGTGGCCAGCAGCTCGCCGCGGGCGGCGGCGAGCCCGAGGTTGGTACCCCCCGCGAAGCCCAGGTTGCGCTCTGGCCGCAGCACCCGATCGGCAAGCCCTGCCGGCAGCGCCAGCGGCCGCGGCGCCTGGTCCACCACCAGGATCTCGAGCGAGGCCGCGTCCGCCTGCCGCCGCAGGGCCCGCAGGCAGGAGGCGAGCCAGGGGCTGCGCCCGACGGTCGGCACCACCGCCGTGATCTCCGGCGCCGCCGGCGTGGCGTGGGCCGTCATTCCCAGGCGAGCTCGATGCGGTCGAGCACCGCTCCGTTGAGCGCCCCGGGGGGATGCGGACCGTGGGCGGTGAGCACCAGCGGCGCTCCCCGCGGCCAGTCGAAGGGGCCCAGGGCAAGCTCCTCCCAGGCACGCTCGCGCACCGGCGTCCAGACCGCCAGCAGGCGGTCGCCGGCGGCGACGTCGACCGCGAACGGCACCGGCTGGTTGCGGATGAGCTCGGCCGCCAAGGTCAAGCGCACCCGCTGGCCGCCGGCGACGACCGGCGCCCGCACCTGGTCGCCGACCCGCAGCACCCAGCCGCCCCGATAGAGAGTGCGTTCGATCACCCAGCGGTCAGGATACAGGTGGCCGCCGAGCTTGATCACCTGCGGGTCCTCGAGCTCGATGACGTGGGTGGGGACCCGGACGGCGGCGAGAGGCAGGGCGGCAGCCGCGGCGAGCGCCGCGGCGATCCCGAGCAGCGCGGCTCCCGGCCGGGCGGCCCAGGCCGGGACCGGTGCAGGAGAGGATGCGGTCGTCGCCGGCCCTTCCGGCCCCGCGGTGGAAAGCCGCCGTCTCGGCAGCCACCAGGCGCCCAGCACCACGGCGAGCGACAGCGGCGGCCAGATCCAGTTGGCGACGCGCGGCCGCGCGAAGCTCGGGAAGAAGCGGGCCAGGTCGGCGCCGAGGCGGGAGCTGAGATGGTCGAGGACGTAGGTGCGCCCGTCGGCAAGGTTATAGGTCCAGCCGGGCACGACCACCCAGATCACGGTCAAGGCCAGGCTCACGGCGCCCAGCCCGGCGATCAGCGCCCGCGCTCCGGGGCGGTGCCGGCCGGCGAGCAGCGGCGCCAGGGCGATGCCGAGCAGGGGCAGGGCGATCAGCGCGTAGCGAAACGGCGGCGACCAGCCGCCGTACCACTCGCCGCGGGGCGTCACCGCCAGCAGGTAGGGCAGCGTGAGGACCGCGAGGTGCAGGGGCAGCGGCGCGCGGCGGGCCAGCAGGAGAGCGAGCGCCGGCAGCAACAGAAGCCAGATCGGCGCGAACGCGAACAGTCCGAAAGCACAGTCGTAGAACAACCCCAGGCCGCCGCCGAGATAGTCCATCAGCGTGTGGCGGTACGGATCGATCTCCTGCCAACTGTGGATCTTCAGCGGGTTCGAGTACAGCCGCTGGTTGTACAGCAGGATGCCGCCGGCGAGCCCCAGCAGCAGCGTGCCGAGCGCCAGGGCCTGGCGGCGCTGCCCCGGGCGCCGGCCGGCCCGCCAGGCGGCGAGCGCCACGAGCGGCGCCGCGATGAGGATGAAGCGGATCTTGAGCAGCGGCAGCAGCAGCGTCGGCGCGGCGATGGCCAGCCAGATGCGCCAGCGCGGGGGCGCGGAATCCGCCGGGTCCAGCTCGAGGATCCGGTCGAGCGCCGCCATCGCCAGCAGCGCCGCGGGCACCTCGACCCAGATCTGGTAGGAGTACAGGAGCAGCGGCGGCGCGAAGGCCACCCAGGCCCAGGCGACCAGCGCCTCTCCAGGCCGGTCCGCGGCATAGTGCCGGCCCAGACGCAGCGTCAGCCAGGCCAGGGCGGCGGTCAGCAGGGCCATGGTCAGCTGAGCGCCCGTCTTGCCGGCCAGCCGGTAGGCGGGAACCAGGGCCAAGGGCAGCAGCGCGTTGTGACGGGAGTACTTCTCGCCATGAGGCCCGGACGGATCGCCCGGCTGCGGCGCGATCGGGCGGTCCATGAAATAGCGCCAGTCGCCGGCGGCGTAGTTGTTCGCCAGGTCCGTGTCGCCGTCGTAGGCCAGGCTGTGGGCGAGCAGCAGGTTGTAGGGTTCGTCGCCATCCGGCTGGCGCTGGCCCGCCGACCACGGCAGGATGGCGAGATAGACGGCGAAGGGCAGCCAGAAGAACAGCGCCGCGGGGCGGCGCCCGAGGCGCCGGCCGAGCAGCGGCCGCAGCGCCGGCACCTGTCGCGCCAGGCGATGAGCGAGGAGCAGCAGCAAGCCGGCGGCCAGCAGCTCGCTGGCATGCTCCAGCCCCAGCGCCGGCCGCGCGAGAATCGCCGCAAGCAGCAGCCCCAGCGCCGCGAGCTCGCCGGCGCTGCCCGCCCGCGACAGACCGCGAGCGCCCAGCCGCACGCCCCAGCGATGGATGGCGTAGAGACCGGCCAGGACGACGGGGAGGATCGTGAGCGTCCCTGCCAGTGGGTCGCCTGGCGGCGCGGGTAGGAAGTGTGCCCAAGCCGACGAAGCGAGGAGCGCGCCCGCGAGTAGGACGATCGGTAGCGCCGTCGAAGCGACCGGTGCCGGGGCAGCCGGTGGACCGATTCCGGCCGAGGGGCTCGCGCCGGCGGGGAGCGTGCCGCCGGCCGGAGAGCCCGCGGTG
>DATNKH010000177.1:0-5065 GCA_035603475.1 Thermoanaerobaculia bacterium | reverse complement strand
TGGCCGGCGCCGCGGTCCAATGGCTGCGCGACGGCCTCGGCCTCATCCGCGCCGCCGCCGACGTCGAGGCGCTGGCCGCCGGCGTGCCGGACAGCGGCGGCGTGGTGCTGGTGCCCGCGTTCACCGGCCTCGGCGCCCCGCACTGGCAGGCCGGGACGCGCGGCGCCCTGTTGGGGCTGACACGCGGGACGACGGGCGCCCACATCGCACGCGCCGCGCTCGAAGGCATCGCCCACCAGGTTGCCGACGTCCTCGGCGCCATGGCCGAGGACCTCGCCGGACCGGCCATGAGCGCATCCCGGGCAGGGCCTTCGGGCTCCGGCACCGGCGTCGTCGGCTCCGGCGCCGCCGCGCTGGGCGAGCTGCGGGTCGACGGCGGCGCCGCGGCCAACGACCTGCTGCTGCAGATCCAGGCCGATCTCACCGGCGTGCCGGTGGTGCGCCCGCGGGTGCGCGAGACGACCGCCCTCGGCGCCGCCTACCTGGCGGGCCTGACCGTCGGGGTGTTCCGTGATCTGGACGAGATCGCCGCCCGCTGGCAGCCCGAGCGGCGCTTCGAGCCCGCCGCCACCAGCGGCTGGCGCGAGGAGGCCAGGGCGCGCTGGGCGCAGGCGGTGCGCGCCGCCATGGCCGCCCCTGCCGGCTGAGGCACGGACCAGCCTGTCTGAAAAGAAAGGAGATGAAGCCATGAAGCGCGGTTGGACACTTGTCGCACTTCTCATAGGAGGAACGATCGCCATGACTCCAACACCGATGGACGCCAGGTCCGGTGTCTCGAACGGCGGGACGCCCGCCTCACAAACACCAGCACCAGCCAAGGCGGAGGGCGGCGCCGACGCCATCCGCCCCTTCGCGGCGTGGGAACAGCCAGAGCTATTGGTGGCGGACCCTCGCGCGGCGTTCAAGTCGCTGCGGTGATTCGAAGGCGAATTCCACCGACCTCAACCTGATTGGAGGCAGAGATGTCGGAAAAGATCGATCATGATCGCCGTCGTTTCTTGGGCACCGCGGCCATGACTCTTGCTGCCGCCGAGCTCGGCCTGATCGGCTCTGCGGCGGCACGACAGGAGAAGAAGAAGCCGGCAGGTATCACCTCGATCCGGTCGCGGACGAACACGTCTTTCGGCGCACTGAAGCAGATCGACGCGGGCGTCCTGAACGTCGGATACGCTGAAGCCGGTCCGGCCGATGGTCCTGCGGTCATCCTTCTCCATGGCTGGCCCTACGACATTCACAGCTTCGTCGAGGTCGCTCCGCTGCTGGCCTCGGCCGGCTACCGGGTGATCGTGCCGCACCTGCGCGGCTACGGCACGACGCGCTTCCTGTCGAATGACGCGGTCCGGAACGGTCAGCCGTCGGCCCTTGCTCTCGACGTCGTCTCGCTCATGGACGCTCTCAAGATCCGGCAGGCGATCCTTGCGGGCTTCGACTGGGGAGCGCGCTCGGCCGACATCGTGGCCGTGCTGTGGCCCGAGCGCTGTAAGGGACTCGTTGCGGTCAGCGGCTACCTGATCGGCAACCAGGAAGCCGGGAAGATTCCCCTGCCGCCCCAGGCCGAGCTCCAGTGGTGGTACCAGTTCTACTTCGCCACCGAGCGCGGTCGAACGGGCTACGAGAAGTACCGCGACGACTTCGCGAAGCTCATCTGGCAGCTCGCCTCACCGAAGTGGAACTTCGACGATGCCACGTTCGCGCGCAGCGCTGCGTCCTTCGTCAATCCGGATCACGTCAGCATCGTGATCCACAACTACCGCTGGCGGCTCGGGCTCGCCGGAGGCGAGTCGAAGTACGACGATCTCGAAAGGCGCCTGGCGACGAGTCCTGTCATCACGGTGCCCACCGTCACCCTCGAGGGTGATGCCAACGGTGCGCCGCATGCCGATCCGAGCTCCTATGCCAAGAAATTCTCGGGGAAGTATTCGCACCGGGTCATCACGGGAGGCATCGGGCACAACCTGCCACAGGAGGCGCCGAAGGCATTCGCCGACGCCGTCCTCGAGGTCGCGGGCGATTGATCGGCGTTCGCGAGGCGCGGGTGCCGGATTGAGCCAGGTGAGCCCCGTGTGGCACGCCGCCCCTCGCCTTCGTTCAGGCCAGCAGGGAGAAGCCGGCCACTCCATCCAGCCTGCGGTCGAAGGTGACCGTGTCGGCGCAGCCGGCCGCCAGGCTCTGGCCACCCAGCAAGTAGTCGGCGAGATCGGCCCGGCCGGCTCGATACTCGGCGAGCGCGCGGCGGACGAGGCCCCGGTCCTGAACCTCGAGCAGGCTGGTGCCGAGGATTCTTTCCACGACGGCGCCGATCGCATCCCGATCGAGACCGTAGGGCCGGCCGCGCAGCGTCCAGGTGAGCTCGCAGAGGGCGATGATGCTGACGAAGAAGCGCTCGCCGGTGCGCTCGGCCGCTGCGAAGAGAGCACGCACCCGTTCGCTCTGCGCCGCATCGTCGGCGGTGAGCGCGCGCAGCAGGATGTTGGTGTCGAGACCCCTCACGCGTCGCCCCGGCGGATCCTCTCATCGTCCTCGACCAGCAGCCGCGCCAGCTCCCGGTCGAGAGCTTCCGCCGGCGGCGGGCGTCTCCCCGGCCGCCGGAGCATCCCCAGCAGCTCCCGATAGGACCCGGCGACCGGCTTGACCTGAACCTCGCCGTCGCCGCGGATCACGAACTCGAGCCGGTCCCCCTTACCCAGGTGCAGATGCTCGCGCACCTCCTTGGGCAGGGTGATCTGTCCCTTGCTGGTGAGAGTGGTGATCGCCATGCCATGCTCCTTTCCGCCGGTAAGGAGGATAGCACAGCCCCCGCTCTGGGGCCGGCCGCGGTCTCGCCCCTAGGCCGCGGTCTCGCGCCTACCGTCGGCTGCGGGAACCGGTGATCGAGAAGAACACGGCGAGGGCGAGGCAGGTGAGCAGGCTCGCCGTCAGGTTGACGAAGGCGAGCAGGAAGGCCAGGCCGTAGAGCGGCGGCCCGAAGCGGTAGCTGCGATCGATCTCCGCGATCGCGGCGGGGGAGGCGGCGCTGTCGAGCAGGCGGCGGTCTCGCGAGGCGTGGCGCCACAGCGCGTTGTAGACGAGCGCGATGCAGCAGTACGTGGCGCTGTAGAGCGCCGCCGCGGCCGTCGCACCCGGGCGCCCGAGGTAGGCGGCGACGAGGGAGGTCGGGAACGGCACGAAAGTGACGAACAGCAGCAGCAGGCCGTTGAGATACAGGAAGAGGTGGTCGGTGCGGCGGATGAGGCCGAAGAGCAGGTGGTGGTTCACCCACATCACCAGGATGGTGACGAAGCTGGTGAGGTAGGCCAGCAGCGTCGGCCACTGCGCCAGCAGGGCGGCGAGCAGCCCATGCGTGCCGAGGGCCCCCGGCCCGGCCGGGAGGTCCGCCGGCTTCGGCACCTTGAAATCGAGCACCAGCAGGGTCACGGCGATCGCGAAGACGCCATCGCTGAACGCCTCGAGGCGTCCGGTCTCCTTCTGGTCGCTCGCGGCGCTCGCTCGCGCGGGCGGTTCCTGGTGCCGCTCGGTCATCGCGCCGCTCTCCGCTCTCCGCTCTCTGCTCGCCGCCGGGGGCGCCCTACCGGCGCTTGTCCACGGCCTGCGTGCGCTCGCGGTCCAGCCGCTCGCGATAGGCGGCCGCGGACTGGGCGACGAAGGAGCGGTAGCCCTGCGGATCGATGAACGGGTTCGGCTTGGCTCCTTCCCGCAGGCGGCGCGCCTTGCCGGAGCCGTCATAGAAGGAGGCGTGCGAGCCCAGGAACACGTCGCAGGGCAGCGCGGCGAGCGTCGCGAAGGTGCGCGCATAGTCGTCGGCGATCCCGGGATAGGTGGGATGGTCGACCAGCCGGTAGCCGGGCAGGACGGTCGTGCTGCAGAGGAAGACCACGTCGTAGAGCCTGCCGCCCTCGGCG
This sequence comes from Thermoanaerobaculia bacterium, assembly GCA_035603475.1. Taxonomy (GTDB): domain Bacteria; phylum Acidobacteriota; class Thermoanaerobaculia; order Multivoradales; family UBA5704; genus JASLEW01. Next base: position 1,166 of record DATNKH010000177.1, on the reverse strand, counting down.
ACCCGGGTGGTCCAGGTCGTGCAGCCGCGGGTGTGGCCCGCGGTCACGTGGGCGACCAGCGTCGTGTCGCCGAGCGTCACCGTCTCGCCGTCGCGCAGCAGGTGGTCGACCTTGACCGGGGGGAAGGGAAGCGTGTCGCCAAAGAGGGGGTCGCCACGGTCCCCCGCCTCCAACAGCGGGGCGTCCCCGGCGCTGGCGAACAGCCGGGCGCCGGTCCAGGCCTTGAGCTGCGCCAGGCCGCCGGCGTGATCGAAGTGGGCGTGGCTGCTGAGGATGATCTTCACGTCGCTCGGCTTGAAACCCAGCCGCGCGATGTTGTCGCGGATCTGCGGCGCGGTCTCCACGAACCCGCCGTCGAGCAGGATGAGGCCGCGATCGGTGGCGAGCAGGAACGAGGTGACCTCGCTCGCGCCGACATAGTGAAGATTGCCGAGGATGCGGAACGGCGCGACCGGCTGGTTCGACGCTTGCGACGTGGGATCGGCCTGGCCCTCGAGCCAGGAAGGCGCGAGAAGCGCGGCGATGCCGAGCATGACGGCCGGCAGGAGAACGCGTGCGCCATGCCGGCGGCCGAGGCGGCCGTGGCGGCCGCGGCTGGAGGCTTCAGCGGTGGGCAGGTGCAGGGGCGTCGCTGCAGGCATGGCAATTCCCTGCCGGGCGGGTCAGATCTTGAACCTGGCGACGGCTCCGACGGTGACGGTGCCGGTGTTGACTCCCCGGAGCTCGTTGAAGGCATGAAAGTGGTAGTTGGCGTTGACGTCCAGGCGTAGCCGGGGGAGCAGGTGGAGGTCGACGCCGACCCGCGCCGCGTAGAAGGGGCTCGAGAAGTCGTTGGTGAAGTCCTTCGAGTAGATGGTGCCGATGCCGAGCCCCCCGTACACGAAGCCGCCGACGAGCACGAAGGCCTGCGGCGCGATCGCGTAATGGGTCGAACCGCCGAAACCCTTGTCGAAGTACTCCCCGTCGAGCTCGAGCTTCACCAGGGGAACGGGGCTGTACTGGTAGGAGAGCAGGTAGGACACGCCGCTGCGCCGGAGGTGGCCGAAGCCCTCGCTGTGCAGGTCGTCGACCGTCCGCCACGAGTGGAGGCCGAAGCCGATCGACGACTCGGCCGCGGCGGGCCGCGCGGCAGCCGCCCAGGTCAGGGCGATCAACGTGAGCAACAG
>DATNKH010000176.1:0-2227 GCA_035603475.1 Thermoanaerobaculia bacterium | reverse complement strand
AGTACAGCCGAGCCATCGACGCAATCCGCGCCGCCCTGCCGGCCGGCGAGGGCTACCTGCTGGTCGAAGGCGGCAGACCTGGATCCGGCGGCGTCTACTGGGTGCGCTTCGACCTGGCGCCGCGGCCCGCCTCCTTCCTCGGCCCGTTGCAGGACCTCACCAGCGGCGCCCGGCTGCGCCGCCGGATGAGCGTCAACCTACGGCGCGTGGTGGTGGCATTCGACGGCGGCGAGCCGCCGCGGCTCTATGATCGTTACCGCTTCGTCGAGGAGATCGAGCGCCGCTCTCGCAAGGGCCCGAGTGACCGCTGAACTTGCCGGGGGCCTGGGCGCGGTCGCCCTGTTCGCGGTCCCCGGCTACGGTCTGACCGAGATCTTCCCCACCCTCCGCCGGCAGCCGCTGCTGCAGCGCCTGGCCTTCGGCTACCTGCTGGGCGTGGCCGTGGTGGCGGGCGTCCTCTTCGCGCTCTCCCACGCCGTCGGCGTGCCGCTGCGCCCGCCGGCGGTGTGGGCGATCGCGACGGCGACGTCGCTGGCCGGCCTGGCGGCCGGCCTGGTCCGCCGCCGCCGGGCCGGCGCGCTGGCCCCCCCGGAGCCAACGGTGCCGATCTCGCCGATCTCGCCGATCTCGCCGATTTCAGAATGGCCGCCTGCCGAGGTCCCGGTGCCGCGGCGGCGGCACCTCGCATGGATCGCGTCATGGATCCACCGCCGCGGCGGGTTGGTGCCGGTAGCATGCGCCGTCGCGGCGGCGCTGATCTGCCTCGGCGTGTTCGCCGAGGCGGTGACCGACCCCCCGCGCGACTGGGACGGCCGCATGACCTGGTGCACGCAGGCCCGCTACGTCCGCGCCGCGGGTACGGTGGACGCTCCCGTGCTCCTCGGCAAGCGCTGGTACGTCACCCATCCACAGTACCCGCTGCTGCTGCCGGTCGCCCAGGTGGCGGTGCTCGAGGCCTTCGGCGCCGACCCCGATTCCCACCTGCCGCGCGCCATCTACGCGGCCTTCCTGCCGGCCTTGCTGCTGGTGGCCCATGCCGCGGCGCGCCGCGGCGCCGGCCCCATCGCCGCCGCACTGGCGCCCTTGGCCGCCGCCGCCGCGCCCTTCGTCGTTCACGGTGAGGGCGGCGCCGAGAGCGCCTACAGCGACCTGCCGCTAGCCTGCTTCTATGGCGCCGCGCTCGCGTTGCTGCTCGGCGCGCGGCCGCGCGCCGAGAACGGCCTCGCCGCCGGGCTGCTGCTCGCCGCGGCGGCGCTCACCAAGAACGAGGGAGTCCCGCTTGCCTGCCTGGCGCTGGCGCTGGGCTGGCGCGCCGGCAGGGAAGGGGTGCGCCGCTTCGCCGCCGCGGCGATGCCGCTGGTCATGGCGTTGGCGCTCTTTGCTTCCTGGCGCGCCGGCATCCCCAACCGCCAGGACGTGCCCTACCCGACGCTGGTGCAGGCCGGCGGCTTCTGGCCGCACCTCGCCGCCCATGCCGCAGCCTTCGCGCCGGTCGTACTCGACAAGATGAACCGGTTCCGCGACTGGGCCGGCTTCTGGTGGATGGCGCCGGTGGTGCTGCTCGCCGGCCGCCGCGCCCTGGGCCGCCCTCGTGCTCGCCGCTGGATGGCCGCCGCGGCCGGTCCCCTGGCGATTGCCCTCGCCGCCTACTCGATCAGCCCAGAGCCCGCCTACCTGGCAGGGGTGACCTGGGAGCGCTTCCTGTTGCAGGCCTCGGTGCCGTTGCTGGTCCTCCTGGCCTTCGCGCTCGCCGAGATCGAGCGCCACCTGGGCGGTCAAGCCCGCGGCGGCGAGCCAGGTGGCCGCCGGCGTGCCCAGCCGGCCAGCAGCCACGCTGCTCCCCCCAGCCAAGCGAGCAGCGACACCGCCGCGCCCGCGCGGAGGCCGGGCGTGCGGTAGCTCACGACGATGCGGTGCGGTCCGGGCTCGACGGGCACGGCGCGGAAGAGGCCGTCGGCCAGGAGGATAGGGGCGGGGCGGCCGTCGGTGGCCGCCGTCCATCCTGGGGCCCATTCGTCCAGCAGCACAGCGTAGCCGCCGCCCGGGGAGTCGCAGTCGAGCAGCACCTGCTCGGGACGCGGCTGGCGTGCGCGGCAGGGCGAGAGCGGCCCCTGCTGCGCCGGCGCCTTCATGGGGTCCGGATTCACCAGCGTGACCAGGGCCGGATCGTCCTCCCGCCCCGCACCGGCGAGCTCCTCGAGCGCCTGACCCGGAGTGGCCGCCGCCC
>DATNKH010000175.1:0-2952 GCA_035603475.1 Thermoanaerobaculia bacterium | reverse complement strand
GCGGCGGCCGTGCCGGCGGACCGCTTGCGGCGCAGGCGCTCGATCAGCTGATCGAGCTGTCCCCGCGACAGTCCCGCCGGGTCCTCGGCGACGGCGGCGGCACCGGCGGCATTCGTCTCCGCGGGCTCGGCGTCGCCCGCTTCGCCGACACCAATGGCGCCATTGCTCGAGTAGCCGGTGATCATGGGGTCGGTACCGCGGCAGGGGGTTAACCAGCAGCCGCAGGCTTGCAGGTATAAGTCATCGAAAGTCTGGAAGTCAAGCGATCGAAGTTACCAAACAGTTATAGTGCCGGAGCTGTAAAATAACGTGAGATAAGAAGTCGCAAATGGAAAGGTCGCCGAGATCAGATACTTGTCCCGGAAGCGCCTGGTCACCGCACTTAGAGGGTGATGGGGTTTGTCCCGAACAGTCCTGACGCTGGCGCTCGCCAGCACCCGCTCCGGGTTTCGGCGCCGGCAAGGGAAAAGGAGAGAGAGGTGATCCGATGAGATTGAAGCTGCTTCTGCTGGGACTCGTCACCTGTGCGTGCCTCGTCGTCTTGAACGACCGTACGAACGCCCAGGGCCCCGCCGCCAGCGACGACGAAGCCACCCGCATCCGTATCGGCTTCGCGGTCGCGCCGGTGCCGCTCTCGCTGCGCCACAAGGACCCGAACCTGGTCGGCCTCGGCAGCTACATCGTCAACACCCAGTCGTTCTGTAATGACTGCCACACCAGCCCGGCTTTTGCGGACGGCCACAATCCCTTCGCCGGCGAGGAGCCGGCAAAGATGAACGCCGCGGCCTATCTCGCCGGCGGCGTCAACTTCGGGCCGGTCACCTCGCGCAACATCACTCCCGACGAGCACGGCTTGCCGGCCGGCCTGACCTTCCAGCAGTTCGTCAACCTGATGCACGTCGGCCTGGATCCGGACGACATCCACCCGCAGCTCTCGCCCTTCCTGGTGGTGATGCCCTGGCCCCAGTTCGGGAAGATGACGCAGCACGACCTGGCGGCGGTCTACGAGTTCCTGCGCGCGATCCCCTCGCTGCCCAGCGCACCCGGCACCCCCAACTAGGCCAAGGACAAGGAGAGAGGTGATCCGATGAAACTCCGACCGCTGCTGCTCCTCTCACTCACGGCCTGCGCTTTCCTGGTCGTCCTGAACGATCGCTCGAGCGCCCAGGGCGGGGCCGCCACCGCCAGCGACGATGAAGCTGCCCGCATCCGCATCGGCTTCCAGGTCGCGCCGGTGCCGCTGTCCCTGGCTGACAAGGACCCGAACCTGGTCGGCCTCGGCAGCTACATCGTCAACACCAGGATCTCGTGCAACGACTGCCACACCAACCCGCCGTGGGTTCCCGGCCACAACCCCCACCTGGGCCAGAAGCCTGCCGAGGTGAACGCCGCGGCCTACCTGGCAGGCGGCAACAAGTTCGCGGGAGGCCTCATCGTCTCGCGCAACATCACCCCCGACTCGCATGGCCTGCCGGCCGGCTTGACGTTCGCGCAGTTCGTCCACACCCTGAGGACGGGCATCGATCCTGACGACCCGTCCAACCTGCTGCAGATCATGCCCTGGCCCTACTTCCGGACCATGAGCGACCACGACCTGGCGGCGGTCTACGAGTACCTGCGCGCGATTCCCTCGCTGCCCAGCGCGCCGGGCACTCCTCCCTGACGCGCCCCCTGCGGACGGCAGCGCATCTCAGCGCGGGCGAAGGTCCACTCGCGCACCGCCGGCAACCACGATCTGGCTCGTGACGTGGTTGCCGGCGGGCAGCTCGACGCCCGGGCCCAGGATCGAGTCCCGCACCTCGCAGCCGGCGCCGACCGAGGCGTCGGGCAGCAGCACCGAATCCTCGACGATCGCCTCCGCCGCGACGCACACGCCCGCCTCGAGGCTCGAGCGCCGCACCGTCGCGGTGGGCGCCACCGCGGCCGCCGGCGAGATCCAGAGGCCGCGGGCGCCCGTCCAGTCGAGGGTCGCCGCGAGGTAGCGGCGCGGCGTGCCGAGGTCGTGCCAGCGCCGCCCGGTGGTCAGCGTGTCCAGGCAGCCGGGCTGATCGGCGAGCAGCGGTTCGTAGAGGTCGCGCACGAAGTCGGCCGGGGCCGGCGCCAGGTCGGCCGCGATCCGTTGCAGCAGGCGGCGCGAGAGGACGTGGGCGCCGGCGAAGACCCGCCGCCGCGTCCCCCGATCCCCGGGGGCGCCGGCAGACCGCAGCCAGAGCAGCTTGCCGGCGCTGTCGACCGCCACGCCGCCGCCGAAGTCCGCGGGATCGGCGCGCGCGGCGAGCAGCAGCGTGGCCAGCGCGCCGGTCGCGAGGTGGCGCGCCAACAGCTCGGCGAGCGGCCAGCGGCACAGGCTGTCGCCGTTGACGACCAGCGCCAGGTCGGCGCCGGCGAAGAAGCCGGCGAGCGGCCCCAGCGCCCCGAGCGTGCCGAGCAGCAGCGGCTCTTCCGACCAGGTCAGCGGCAGCCCGGCGTGCTCGCCGCCGAAAGCCCGGCGGATCTGGCCGGCGCCGTGGTGGAGATTGATCGCTGCAGCCTCGCAGCCCACCGCCGCCAGGCGCCGCAGGGTGAGGCCGAGGAGCGGCTGGCCGAGCACCGGCAGCAGCGGCTTCGGCAGGTCATCGGTCAGCGGCCGCAGCCGCGTGCCGAGCCCGGCGGCAAGGACCAGCGCCCGGAGCCGCATCGGCGCTAGTTACTCAGCTGCCCATCATTGGCGAAAGACCATCTCCGGCGGGGCTTCCGGGTGCTCCTTCAGATAGTCCTCGTAGAGGCGCAGGTACGAGCGCGCTTCACCCTTGCCGGCATCGAAGCCGCAGCGGCGGGCGACCGTCTCGGCGCCGTCGCCTTCGAACTCGGCGAAGTCGCCGATCGGCGTGTGGTCGAGCGCAATGGTGACCCCGCCGAGGCGCCACTCCTCGCGCACCTTCTGGTACCGGCGCACCACCTCATAACCCAGCC
>DATNKH010000174.1:0-5468 GCA_035603475.1 Thermoanaerobaculia bacterium | reverse complement strand
CTGGTCGAGGGGCTCGGCGAGCTTGCCGACCGGCTGGCGGCCGAGCTCGCCAAGATCCAGGCCCAAGCCCTCGCACTGGTGCGGACGGAGCGCTCCCTGCGGCCGCGCTTTGACCTGCTCGTCTCCATCCCCGGCGTCGGGCGGCTGACCGCCCTGGCGCTGTTGGCCGAGTACGGCCCCCAGCTGGCGCACGCCTCGCCGCGGCAACTGACCCGCTATGCGGGCCTCGATCCGGTGCTCCGTCAATCCGGCTCCTCCGTCCGCGGCAAGACCCGGATCAGCAAACAGGGCAGCAGCAGGCTGCGCAAGGCCCTGTACATGGCGGCTCTGGTCGGGGTCCGACACAACCCGGTCCTGCGCAGCTTCTACGAGCGCCGGCTCCGCAAAGGCCTGACTCCCAAGCCCGCACTGGTCGCCGCGATGCGCAAGCTCCTCCATATATGCTATGGAGTACTAAAGAACGATCAGCCCTTCGTTGCAGTGGCTACCCCTTGACAAGCAAGACCGTATCTTCCTTCCACTACGGCTGTTGACCTGCTATCCACCTCCGCCTTCGCGGCGCCGGCGCCGACGCTCCCTCGGCCCCAGCCCTACCGGGCGAAGTTTGAGAGACCGTGGCGAATCTGCGCGGCACTCGCCTTGCGGGCGATCGTCCAGACCGGGCCACCCAGCGAGATCACGCGCTCGTCCGCAGTTAAGGTCGGGAACAGCGCCTTGTTCGTCGCCAGTGTCCCTACGTCTTTGCCGCTGATGAGCTTGGCTCCGCGCGACGACACCTCGAACAGCTCATGATGAAAAACCAGATAGGAGAGGCCGCCCTCGTGGAAGGCAAGGCAGGAAAACGTGATGTTGCAATCAACGGTCCCGAACGTTGCGACGTACTCGGGGTCAACGCCCTGGAGGCCGAATTCTCGGTTGACTTCATCCATCGCAGTGGTTGGAGAGGGCAAGGGCCGCAGGGCCGATGGCTCCACTGGACCAGGCACCGACGCAGGCATGTTGATCGAGGTCACAAACAAGCCGCTGTAGTCCAGAGCGGCGCGCGTGATCTCCTCTCCGGTCGTGACCTCGAACACCTGTACGAGGTAGTAAAAGTCCTGCTTGTGCTGCCAGCCGCAGCGCATCTGTGTCCAGTTCTCGACTCTCGTCACCTGGTACGAGACCCTCTCGTTTGCAATGCCTTCTACGACCCGTCCGTCACTCGGAAGGGGCAGGGCGGCGAGGTGATCGGAGTCCTTGCCCTTATGCAGGACCCTGAAATGGTACAGAAAGTCGGCGATGACCTGCCGGTCGGCAGTTGGGTACGGCTTCGGCACGTAGAGAGTCCCGCCCGGCTTCGACGCCCGGATCTCCTGCTCGAAGGCGTGCCACCGCGGCTCACCCGCAGCGTCGCATGACGCGAGGCTCCAAGGGAGAGCCATCAGTGCAGCAGGAAAAACGAAGCAGGCCACGAGACACGGCAGCAGCGTTCCAAGGATGCGCACTCGCATGGATTGGCTCCTAGTAGGGAAGATAGTGGCCACCGCTGCCTGAACCGCCGATGGCTACCTGCGTATGATAGGTCCAGTAATTGGATCCGCCTTTGACGCTCGCCGACTGGGAGATGATGTGCTCGACGCCGTCGTAGCCGGTCCATGCGCCCGCCCCGCTTGGCGCCGACGGGTTGTCCGAGCCGCCGCCGAAGTTGATGCTGCAGCTCTTTGGCTCCAGCACCGTGCCGGCCAGGAACATCACCGCCACAAGGAATCTGACCATCGGTCCTCCTTCCGTTCAGACGGGGCGCCGAAGTCGGCAGTTCCCCGTCTCGGCCGTTGCGCCGCCGGCTACCGGCGGCGGACTCTCCCCCAGGACCAGGAAGAGCCGATCCTGGCGGCACGCCACAGTAGACGCGCGAGTACAGCTCTTACAGATCTAGTTGTCCGAGGTGCGGAAAACAGGACATTCCCCGCACGTTTTGGCCTGCCTTCCCTCAGCGCTCCGCTGCATCAGCTCTCGCAAGCGCGTGATCGCGCGGCGGCGCGCCCGCCGGGCCGACTCCGGCTTGGCTCCGCCGAGCAGGTGCGCGAGCTCGTGCACGTCGAGACCCAGCCCGAAGCTCAGCCGCAGGAGCCGCCACTGCCGCGGTGGGAGCTCCCGCACCAGCCGTTCGAGATCGCGGCGCGCGCTGTGCTGCTCCTCGCTGCTCGGCGCGGCGCCGGCAAGCCATTCGAGCTGCTCTCGGTCGTCGCGCCCCAGCAGGCTGTCGAGAGTGACCCCGAACAGCCCCGCCAGCCGCACCAGCACGCTCACCGTCGGCGAGTGGACGCCGCCTTCGTACTTGGCGACCATCGACCTCGAGATCCGCAGCTGCTGGGAGGGGAAGAGAGGGTCTGGGAGGTAGACCCACCCTCTGGCCGAGCTTTGGGCGAGGCGCCCGCAGTCCGACATCCCTGCCTCCACCACGAGCGCCTCGCCCAAAGGGAGGCCAAAGGGTGGGTCTACCTTCCAGACCCGGGTCGGAGGGCGGATGGCTTCCCCGAAGGCTCCTCAGCGAAGCCTCGGAAACCTCTGCGGATTCGGAGTGGAGAATCCCTGTGGAGTACCTGCGGAAATCTGTCGTGGCTTCATCTCTTGCCCTGCCGGTCAACAGGCTCTCCACAGCTTACCCGCCGGGTAACACGGCGTATAGCAGATCTATAACCACCGTTACCACAGCAACTTGCGCTGCTTTTCCTCTTTTCCACAGGGGCCTTCTACTACGACGGCTATGGTATATTCAGGTGTCTGGCTTGAAGAAGAAGAGCGGGAGAGAGAATGGAAATCCGTCTCAAGAGGAACGACTTCCTGGGCGAGTTGGTCCCGATGCAGGGGATCGTCGAGCGCAAGACCACGATCCCTGTTCTGTCGCACATACTGCTGAACGCCCGCGACTCGCACGACTCCAAGGACGGTAAGCTCCACCTGGCGGCGACCGACCTCGACGTCTCCCTGACCTCGCGTTGCGAGGCCGAGATCCGTGAGGGTGGCGCCATTGCCGTGCAGGCCAAGAAGCTGATCGAGATCATCCGTTCCCTGTCCGCTTCCGAGGTCCTGCTGGTGCAGGAGGAGCCGCGCGTGCTGAGCATCCGCGCCGGCAGCTCCCGGTTCAAGATCCATGGCCTCGCGGCCGACGACTTCCCGACCTTGCCGACCGTGCCGGCGTCCGCGGGCGCCAAGGTCGAGATCCCGTTCGCGGACTTCCGTCGCATGGTGGCCAAGATCCTCTTCGCGGTCTCGGCCGAGGAGTCGCGCTTCCAGCTCAACGGCGCCCTGTTCAAGATCAAGGACGGCGCGCTCGAGATCGTGGCCACCGACGGCCACCGCCTTGCCCTGGTCGAGAAGCGTGAAGAGTCCTTGCGCAACGTTCCTGGGAATGCCGGCGAGGATTCGGTGCTGGTGCCGCGCAAGGCCTTGCAGGAGTTGCAGCGGCTCGAAGGCGATGCGTCGGCGACCGCGCTCGAGTTCCGCCGCGGCGAGCATCACCTGTCCTTCCGGTTGGGGCAGCGCGAGCTGATCTGCCGCATCCTCGAAGGCACCTTCCCGGATTATGAACGGGTGATCGCCAAGGACAACGACAAGCGGGTGCTCTTCGACCGCAAGGCCCTGGCGGAGGCGGTCCAGCGGGCGGCGCTCATGACCAGCGACCGAGCGCGTGCCGTGCGCCTGCAGTTCTCCGCCCACCAACTGGTGATCTCGGCGGTGAACGCCGACCTGGGCGAGGCGGTCGAGGAGGTGGCCTGCGAGTACGACGGACCCGAGTTCCGGCTCGGCATCAACCCCGACTACCTGTCGCAGTTCCTTGCCGCGGTGGACACCGACCGCGTCCGCCTCGAGCTCAAGGACGAGAACACGCAGTGCGTCGGCTACCCGCAGGAATCGCTGCCTGGCGATGGCGCCGGAAGCCATCCGGACGACGCGGCCGCGGCCGCGGCCGGAGCCTCGAGCGCGGCCGAGAGCGCCGAAGCGGCAAGCGGGTCCGTACACCCGGCTGGCGCCGACGGGCGCTATCTCTGCGTCATCATGCCGATGCGGATCTGAATCGGAGGCGCAGGCGGACCGTCCCGGTCCCCTGAGGTCTCCCTCCTCCGGACGTGCTGTCGCACTTCACAGCGCGCGGTTTCCGCAACCTCCAGCCCCTGGACCTCGCGCCGTCCCCCGGCTCGCACCTGCTCCTCGGCGGCAACGGCGCGGGCAAGACCAGCCTGCTCGAGGCGATCTACGTGCTCGCCACGACCCGCAGCTTTCGCGCCGGCCAGGTGATCGATTGCGTGGCACATGGCGCCAACGAGCTGGAGCTCTGGGGAGAGGTGGAGACCGACCGCCGCGCCGCCCTGGCGGTGAGCGTGCGGGAGGGGGTCCGCCAGCGCAGCGTCAACGGCAAGCCGACCTCCCTGGCGGATCACCTGGCGGTGCTGCCGGTGGTGGCCTGGGCGGCGGTGGAGACCGGGGTGCTGGTCGGCGCGCCGGGGGCGCGGCGCCGCTTCATGGACCGCGGCGTCGTCGCCACCCGCCCGGCGGCGCTCGAGACGCTCGGCCGCTACCGTGAGGCACTGCGGCAGAAGCGCGAGCTGCTGGCACGGAACGGCACCGGGATCGAGATCTGGAACGAGCTCCTGGCCGCCACCGCCGCCGAGGTCATCCGCCTACGCGCCATCTACGTCGACGCGCTGCGGGTCGAGCTGGCGGCCGTGCTGGCCGAGGTTGGCGAGGTCCGCGAGATCACCGCCGGCGCCGGCGCCGAAGCCGCCGCGAGCACCGTCCCGCTGCCCGGCGTTCCGGCCGCTGAAGCGCTCCTCTTTGGCAGCGGCAACGTCGTGGCTGCTGCCGGCATCGCGTCACCCGGCAGCCATCTCGGCGGTCATCCCGGCAGCTATCCCGCTGCGGCGGCAAACCTCCGGCTCGCCGACATCGAGCTCCGTTACCAGCCATCGCCGCCCCAGGGGCTGGAGGGCGCGGCGGCCATCGCCGCCGTGCTCGACAAGGCAATCGAGCGCGAGCGCCGCCGCCAGCAGCCACTGCTCGGTCCCCAGCGCGACGAGCTCGAGATCCTCTGGAACGGTCACGAGCTCCGGCGCGTGGCCTCCGCCGGCGAGCGCAAGGCCCTATCACTGCTCATGCTGGCAGCCCACGGCAGGGTAGTCGAAGCCGCCGGCCGCCAACCCATCTATCTCCTCGACGACGCCGACGCCGAGCTGGCGCCCCCCTCGGTAGCCGCCGTCTGGTCCGTCTTCGCCAAGCGAGTCGCAGCCACCGGAGGACAACTCTTCGCCAGCTCGAACCGCCCCCAAGTCTGGCTGACCCTGGACGTGGACACGCTCTGGCAGATGGAGAAGGGGATTCTCTCCAAGCTGTAGGGGCCTCCGGGGAATCCCTCCGGGGGCCTCCGGGGAATCCCTCTGGCCGGGCCGGTGCTGCGGATGTCCTCCTCTGGCCTCCCTATGGGCGAGGCG
>DATNKH010000173.1:0-4766 GCA_035603475.1 Thermoanaerobaculia bacterium | reverse complement strand
CCCCGCCGTCGCCACCAGGATGTTGCCGATCGCCTCCGGCGTCTGGCGGAACTGCGGCTCTAGGCGCACCACGAGGTCGAAGAGCTTCTCGCCCTGCACCACCTGGGTCGCTGCGGCGCCGCCGACCGCGGCTTCGACCAGGCCGTTGACGTCGGCGACGTTCAGCCCGTAGCGCGCAATCTTGGCGCGGTCGACGTTGACGGTGAGGCTGGGCTGGCCCAGCTGCTTGACCACCGACAGCTCGCCGATCCCCCGCACCTTGGCCATGACGTGCTTGATGGCGCTGGCGCGGTCCTCCAGCGTTCGCAGGTCGGGTCCGAAGATCTTCACCGCCAGGGAGCTCTTGAGCCCGGTCTCGGCCTCGTCGACCGCGTCCTCGGCCGGCTGGGTGTAGTTGAAGACGATGCCGGGAAAGGCCTGCAGCCGCCGGTCGATCGCCGCGACGAGCGCGGCCTTGTCGCGGTACCGGCCCGACCACTCCCGGTAAGGCTTCAAGCCGACGAAGAACTCGTTGTTGAAGAACCCGGTGGGATCGGTGCCGTCGTCGGGCCGCCCGAGCTCGTTGGCGACGATGGTGACCTCCGGAAACGAGCGCAGGACCGCCCTCACCCGCGGCGAGATCTTCGCCGCTTCCTCGAACGAGATGGTGTAGGGCGTGGTGGCGCGGATCCAGAGCGCCCCCTCGTCGAGATGCGGCATGAACTCGGCGCCGATGCCCGGCACCAGCAGCAGCGAGGCGGCGAGGATGAGGACCGACACCAGGCACGTCGCCCAGGGATGGGCCAGGCTGGCGCCGAGGGCCCGCGAGTAGGCGGCGCTGATCGCCTCGAAGACCGGGTTCCGCAGCTCCCGCACGCCGCGCCGCAAGGCCCAGGTGCACAGCAGCGGCACCAGGGTCAGGGTGAGCAGGAAGGCCCCGACCAGGGCGAAGATCGTGGTGTCGGCCATCGGCTTGAACAGCTCGCCCGACGGGCCGGCGAGGGCGTAGATCGGCAGGAAGCCGGCGATGATCACCGCCACCGCGTAGAAGATGGGGCGGTCGACCTCCGAGGCCGCCTGCACCACGATGTCGTGGATCTTCGCCGGCTCCTGGCGCTGCGACAGGTGCCGGAAGATGTTCTCGACCATCACCACCGCGCCGTCGACCAGGATGCCGAAGTCGATGGCGCCGATCGACAGCAGGTTGGCGGGCACGCCCTTGAGGTCGAGGCAGATGAAGGCGAACAGCAGCGACAGCGGGATGGTGACCGCGACGATCAGGCCGGTGCGCACGTTGACCAGGAAGAAGATCAGCACCACCAGCACCAGCACCATGCCGCGCAGCAGGTTGTCCTCGACGGTGTGGATGGTCAGCGCGATGAGCTCGCGCCGGTCATAGAACGCATGCACCTTGACGTCCGGCGGCAGCAGCGACCGGTTGAGCTCCCGCGTCTTGCGCTCCAGGCGGTCGAGCACGACCTGGGCCTGCTCGCCGGTGCGCATCAGGATCACGCCTTCGACCGCCTCGTCGCGATCGTTGAAGCCGAACTGTCCGAGGCGCGGCGCCTCGCCGATCACCACCTCGCCGACGTCCTTGACCAGCACCGGCGTGCCGTTGCTCACCATGAGCACGACGTTGCCGATGTCTTCGGTCGTCGCCAGCCGCCCGAGGCCGCGGACGTAGTAGAACTGGCCGCCCTGGGAGTAGAAGCCGCCGCCGGCGTTGCCGTTGTTGGCGGCCAGCGCTGCCACCACCGCCGGCACCGACAAGCCGGCGCCGGCGATCTTGGCGGGGTCGAGCAGCACCTGGTACTGCATCGTGGGCCCGCCCAGGCCGGAGTCGTCGGCCACGCCGGGCACCGACTTGAAAGCCCGCTCGACCACCCAGTTCTCGAGCGTCTTGAGCTCCATCGGCGAGCGGTCGGCGCTCTCGAGGACGTAGCGATAGATCAGGCCGGAAGGCGGCGAGAGCGGCGCGAGGCCGGGGGTGACGCCGGCCGGCAGCGCGACGTCGGACAGCCGCTCGAAGACCTGTTCGCGGGCGAAGTACTTGTCCGTCCCGTGCTCGAAGGTCATGCGGACGTCCGACAGGCCGTAGAGCGAGATCGAGCGCACCACGGTGACGTTCGGCAGGCCGTTCATCTCGATCTCGAGCGGCACGGTGATCAGGCGCTCGACCTCTTCCGCGGCCTGACCCTGCCACTGTGTGATGATCTCCACCAGCGGCGGCGAGATGTCGGGATAGGCGTCGACCGGCAGGCGGCGGAACGAGTAGACGCCGACCGCCAGCAGCAGTACCGAGAAGAGCACGGTCAGGAAGCGCTGGCGCACCGCCGTCGCGACGACCCGGTGGATGACCGAGGCCGGATGCCCGAGCGGCCGCACCGGCCGGTCCGCGCTCACAGGTTCTCCGCGGTCTGCAGGAACAGCCCGCCGTCGGCCACCACCGCTTCGCCGGCCTGCAGGCCGGCGGCGATCTCCTGGCGGTCGCCGCTGCGCGCGCCGAGCTGCACGCGGCGCCTGGCGAACGTGCCGTCGGCGTTGGCGACGTAGACGAAGGGCAGGTTCTCGTCGTTGCGCAGCACCGCCGAGACCGGGACCAGCAGGCCGCGGCTCTCGCGCTGCGAGTGGATCGCCACCTGGACGTAGAGGTCCCGCTTCAGCGCCTCGCCGGGGTTGGCGGCGTCGACGCGCACGGCCACGGCGCGCGTGCCGGGATCGACCAGCGCGGCGATGTAGGTCACCTTGCCGGGCAGCGGCGGGCGGCCGGCGGCGGGCAGCACCTCCGCCGGATCGCCGGCTGCCATGAACGGCAGATCGGCCTCGAAGATGTGCGCCAGCACCCACACCCGCGACAAGTCGGCGATGGTGAAGCAAGGCGTGGTGCCGCCTTGCAGCAGCTGTCCCGGCGTGACCAGGCGCTCCACCACCGTGCCGGCGATCGGCGAGCGCAGCACGCCGCCGCGGTGCTCCACCGGGCGGTTGTCGCGGATCGCCGCCAGCATCCGGTCGTCGACGCCGAGCGCGCGCAGCTGCTCGAGGGCCGCGTCGCGGTCGGACTCGGCGGCGACGGCGTCGTTCTGCGCCTGCTCCATCTCGCGACGGGAGATCGCGTCGTTCTTGAACAGCAGGGCATCGGTGTCGGCGATCCGCCGCGCATTGCGCGCCGCGGCCTCGGTCTTGCGCAGCGCGCTGACGTCGGCCGCGAAGTCCGGCGAGGCGACCGCGGCCAGCGGCTGCCCGCGGCGGACACGGTCGCCGACGCCGGCCAGCAGCCGGGTCACCGGTCCGGAGATGGGCGCCAGCACCTGGGTGGAGCGGTTCTGGTCGAAGGCGACCGTGCCGGTCGCCTCGACCGTGCGCTGGAAGGGCAGGACGGCGACCTGTTCCGTGCGGATGTTGCGGCGCTGCTCCGGCGTCAGGCGCACCTCGCCGGCGTGGGGGCCGGGCGCCGGCGGCGGCTCCGGGGCGGCGGCGCCGCAACCTCCCTGGAGCAGCGCCAGGGCCAGCGCCAGCGCCGGCGCCGGCAGGGCTCCCAGGGCGGGCACGCGCCCGAGGGTGCTGATTCGCTTCATGGCTGGCCTCCCGGCTTTGCCGCAGGAAGTGGGGCTCCCACCGCCAGCTCGAGGGCGGCCTGGGCGTCGTTGGCGGAGCCGAGGGCATCGACGAACTGGCGCTGGGCGTCCACCAGGGTGCGCTTGGCATCGAGGAAGTCGAGCGCCGAGGTGGCGCCCAGTCCGTAGCTGTACGCGGCGACGCGGTAGACCTCCTGCGCCTCCGGCAGCAGCTCGTCGCGGATGAAGACCACCTGGCGCCGGGCGGTCGCGGCAGTGGCGTAGGCGTTGCGCACGTCGAGGCTCACCTGGGCGCGCTCGTCGCTGCTGGTGGCCGCCAGCTCCTGCTCGCGGTGCCGGGCGTTGGCGACCTCGCCCTTCTCGTGCTGCCAGAAGAACACCGGGACGCCGATGAGCAGGGTGGTGGTGTAGGTCGTGGGTCCGGCATCGAAGGCGTTGCGGGCCAGGGTGAGGTTGAAGTCCGGCGCCCAGAACTCGCTGGCCAGCCGGGTGGCGCTCCGGGCCCCCTGGCGCTGCGCCGCGAGGCTCTGCAGCTCGGGCCGCGACGCCTCGGCGAGCCGCTCCAGGCTGTCGACGTCAGGCAGCGCCGCGGGCACCGCCAGCGGCTGGGTGGCCTCGATCGGCGCGCCGCCGAGGCGGCCGCAGACGCGATTGAGCGCGGCGCGGGCGGCGTCGATGGTGCGCTCGTTGGCGATCAGGGCGTTCTCGGCCTGTGCCAGGTCCACTTTCGCCTTGACCACGTCCACCTTGGGCGCCGTGCCGCCGAGGAAGCGGGCCTGGGTCTTGGCGAGGAACTCCGCCGAGAACTGCTTGCTCTGCTCGAGGTCCTGGCGATGGCGCAGGGCGACGAGCAGGGCGTCATAGTCCTGCGCCGCCTGCGACGCCACCTGGTGGCGCGTCTGCGTGAGGGAGAGCTCGGCAGCTTTGACGTTGGCGGCCGCCACCTCCCGGCGCAGGCGCCGCTTGCCCGGGAACGGCACCGTGAAGCCGACGGCGAGGTCGGTGACGTTGCCGGTGCCCACGTCGAGCGGGTGCGTCTCGCCCATGGTGTCGGCGCTCAGCGTGGGATCGGCGAACGCGGCGGCCGTCACCATCTGCGCGCGCGCCTCCTCGACCTGCTGTGCGGCGGCCCTGCATCTGTCGCGGCGCCAGGCGGTCGACGAGGCGCTGTCTCACAACCCCGGCATCATGGCCGCCGCACAGCAGGTCGAG
>DATNKH010000172.1:0-6221 GCA_035603475.1 Thermoanaerobaculia bacterium | reverse complement strand
AGTTCACCTCGGGAAGCGTCTCGACGCACTCGCCCGGCGACCCGATCCAGTGCGAATGCCCGACCTACGACGGGACCTACCAGGTCGGCCAGAATCACCAGCACTGTCCGATCCACAGCAGCACGAAGGGGACCTCTTACGTCTGGTCGGCCTCCAACACCGTGGTGCCCGCCAGCCCGCAGCCGAAGAACTGATCAAAGGACAAGCCGGGCGGTATACTTCGACCGTCTGACCTGGGCATGAGCGGCGAAGCGTCGGAGCACCCCCGGAACGGGGCGATGTCCCTTGCTCCGGCTTCCCGACGCACCTACCTATGGGAGCGCGCGAGCGAGCGTGCGCGGCCCTTCTCCGGAGGATCCAATGAACGCCTCAGGCCGCTTGCCGTCCCGCGCCAGGACGAGATTCCCGCTGCTCCTGCCTCTGCTCGTGCTGCTCTCGGGCCTGGCGCAGGGCTGCTCGATGTTCGACACCGGCATGTCGGAGGCCAAGGACCTGCAGCGCGTGGGCGTCTCCGCCCAGGCGGAGATCCTCTCGATCGGGGAGACCGGATTGACGGTCAACGACAACCCGGTGATCACTCTCGACGTCGAGGTGCGGCCGGCGGATCGCCCGCCCTACCACGCGACCATCAAGCGGCTCCTCGTCTCGCGTCTCGAGGTCCCGCAGTTCCAGCCCGGCCGAGTCATCCCGGTCCGCTTCGATCCGCGCGATCCCTCGCGGGTGTCGTTCGACCTCGGGCCGCCGCGGGCCGCCCGCACCGGCGATCCGTTCGTCGACCACTTCACCCCCTCGCAGTCCAGCCCGGGATCCTCCCTGGTGACGCCGCCGCCCACGCCGCCGCTCTACCGCGGCAGCGACGACGAAGCCGGCGACACGCGGGCCCTGATCGAGAACAACTACCTGCTGCTCGGCTCCTCCAGCTTCACCGGCGGCGACGCCGATCCGCACCTGGCCGCCCAGCAGGGGAAGAAGCTCGGCGCCGCGCTGGTCGTGCTCTACGGCAGCCTCCGCGAGACGCCGGATGCCGCGGCCCTGGCGCCGCTGCCGTTCCATCCCCGGCCACTGGGCGCCGGCGGCGCCGGCGGCGCCGGCGAGCCTGCCGCAGACACCGCGGGCGCCGCGGCGACGATCGGCAGCCTTCCCCCGCGCCCCGCGGCGGACCACGAGGCGACCTACTGGGGGCGGAACCAGCCGCCGCTCCTCGGCATCATGTCCCGGCCCCTCGATCAGCAGGAGAAGGACCGCCTGCTGCGCAGCGACGGCATGGTCGTCGAGCTGGTGACCAACGACTCCCCGGCCGCCGCCGCGCACATCCAGCAGGGAGACATCATCCTGGCCATCGACGGCAAGGCGATCCTCGACGCCAGGGCCGTGCCTGCCTTCCTCCGCTCGATCGCCGGCCGCCGGGTGCGCATCGACCTGCTGCGCGACAGCACGCCGCACACCGTCGAGGTGCAGCTGAACCCGGCAGCACCCTGAAGGCAGGCGTGTCCCGGCGCCGGCGCCCGGCGGCAGGCGACCTCCGCGACAGAACACCAGGTCGCCCCCCAGGGTAACGCCCCGGCCCCCGCCGTCGCCTCTTGTCGACAGCAGGCGTGCGCCGGCGCTGGGGTCGGCGACGTAGCGAGCCTCCGTGGGCTCGACCGATAGGGGGTGCGAGCGATGATGGTCTTGCGCGGGCAGACGGCCCACTTCGCGGTCTATTACGACGACACGCTCGCCGACGGCATCGCGCTGGCCGACGCCGTGCTCGCCGGCTGCGAGAGCGACCTTGCGCAGCTGAGCGCGCTCTTCGGCGGCATCATGGCGGCCTCGGCGTACACGGTCAACCTGCAGGCCGGCGTTGGCTCCGCCAGTCATGCGACGTGCCTCGACACCAACATCTTCTATCCGGCAGGCAACGCCAACCTCGATGGCGTCCTCTCGACGATCGACGCCGAGGTGGCCGAGGTGTTGATGGCCACGCAGAACCTCGGCTTCAACTGCGGCTTCAGCAACGGCGAGGCGCTCTCGCGGGTGCTGCCGACCGTGCTCTATCCCGAGCGGGCCGAGCTCTTCTCGCTCGGCAACGACTGGCTCAACAGCAGCAGTCCCGCCCGGCCCGACTTCGTCGGCAGCAACGCGCCGACGGATCAGGACCCGATCGCCACCGGATGCGGGACGCTGTTCCTGAACTACCTCGCACATCAACTGAACTTCAGCTGGCAGCAGATCATCGCGGCGGCGGGGCCGACGCTCGCGCAGACCGCCACGAACCTCGGCGTGCCGAACCCGTTCGCCGACTTCGCGGCGCTGCTCGCGGCCCATTTTCCCGTCGGCACGACGACGAACCTGCCGGACGACGATCCGTTCCCGCTGACTGCGCAACCGACGCTTTATATCCGCCACAACCTCGCGGACCACGGTACCTCGCACACCGGACCGCTGGCCAACAGCCCGGACATCATCGTCAAGAATAGCCTGGTGCCGAGCGCGGTGTTCAGCACGCCCATCTCCATCTACAGTGACCAGGAGAGTGATCAGTACGTCCTGGCCGGTCAGGAGAACTTCCTCTACTTGCGCGTCTGGAACCGCGGACCCGACGCCACGGACGTGACCGCCGACGTCTACTGGTCACCGCCCGCGACGCTGGTGACTCCGAATCTGTGGCACTTCATCACCGGCGCCGTCCTGCCGCACGTGGCGGTGCCGGGCAACATCGTCGAGGTCACGCAGCCGCTCGGCTGGGACCAGAGTGCGATCCCCGCGCCTGGGCACTACTGCTTCATCGCGACCGTCGGCAACGCGGAGAGCCCGGCGCCGAACCCGGGAACGTTCAACTCCTTCCAGGACTTCGTCGATTACATCTACGCGCACAACAACATCACCTGGCGGAACTTCAACGTGGCGGCGATGGGGCAGGCGAAGCACGGCCACTTCCACGGCTTCGTCGCCTTGCCTTTTCTCATCACCGGCGCCTGGGACCAGCCGCAGCCGTTCGGCTTCGACGTGATCGCCAATCTACCCGGGGGCGCGCGCCTGGCGCTCGAGACCCCCCACCGGCTGGCGCGCCTGTGGCAGCCGGCGCCCAAGACGGTCGAGGAGCACGAGGACGTGGACGCCGATCCGGACGACCGGCAACGGGCGCGCATCTTCGTGGCGCCGCACGGCACCCACCACCTGGGCCAGATCGAGCTGCCCGCGGAGACTGCGGCGCCCAGCCACCTGCTGGTCTCGGTCCCCGCCGCACAGCGCCAGAGGACATACGAGGTGGCGATCCGTCAGACCTGGCGCGAGCGGGAGGTCGGACGCATCACCTGGCGCTTCAGCCCGCAGGCGCGGCCGCTGCCGGCCTAGGCCGGGTCCGGCGAGGCCGGTCCTTCCCCGGCTCCCTGCCTTCCGGCCAGCTGGGGACACCTGCATCGAGCGGCAGCCGTGCGCTCTTGACGAAGCCGGCCACCATCCGCCAGAAGCCGCCGATGATCAGGCCAATAGGCCGTAATCGACCCTAATTACAAGGCATCTCGAAAATTGTCCAAGGGGCTGGACGGCTTTGGATGTCCGGCAATGGGGGTACGTTCAGGATGCATGACCCGAAGACCTGGGACGATCTCTGGCAATCGCGGCATCCGGAGTTGTTGCCGCGGGAGCGTATCGGCCTTAGTCAGATGCACCCGACTCTGCGCCCGGTGCCGTGACGCTAACCCTCGACGGCCGGCACGGGTACGGCGATCTCCCACACCCCGCGGCTGCGAGTGCCGGCGCGGAGCAGCCGGGTCGGCAGGTGGAACACCAGGTCCCCGACGATGACGTTGGGGAGGCCCTCGCCGAAGGTCGCCCACTCTCCGTCCCGGTGACGGAAGACTCCCATCTCGGTGCCGGCATAGATCGTGTCGGGCTCGGTTGGATCGATCTCGACCACGTGGGTCGGGATGGGCACCGTCTCGCTGACGCTCATGTCGATCCAGGTGCTGCCGCCGTCGTCGGAATGGAAGATCTGGCCCGCCTGGGGCGTCGGTGCGTCCGCATAGGTGACCCACAGGCGGTCCTCGTCGCGCGGGTCGGCCAGGATCGAGCTGATGAATCCCGCCCGCGGCTGCACGCGCGCGCTCGCCAGTCGCCAGACCCCGCCCCGCCGCTCCAGGCGGAACAGGTCGCCGGATATGGTCCCCGCCAGGATGGAATCCGCCGAGGGGATCGCCAGCGCCGACACCACGCCGGCGCCGTCGTCGAGCAGGACCTCGGTCCAGGTGTCACCCGCGTCCGTCGAGACCCAGACGCTGCTGCCGGCCTGGACGAGGACCGATCCGTGGAGCTCGAGGGGCGGGTAGAAGAGACTCTGATAGTCGCCGGACACGGGCGGCCCGACGGCGCTCCAGGTCTCCGGGTCGGCGCCGTGGGTGGACCTCTGGATACCCATGCCGTCGAAGCTGTGGAACGCCATCTGAGGCAACACCTCGTCGACCGCGCACTCGCCACCGTCCCCCCCGGCGACCTGGGTCCAAATCGGCGATCCTTGGTAGCGCACCGTGCCATTGTCCTGCGTCCCAGCGAGCAGCCAATCCGGGAGCTGCGGGTGCTGGGCCAGGTACTCGATCTCCGTGATGCCGAGCCCTGCGTTCAGCGACTGCCAGCTCTCGCCGCCGTCGTCCGACCGGTACAGGCCGCCGTCGTTACCGGCGTACAGCGACACCGGAGCGCTCGTGCCGAAGGCCAGGACGTGCTGATCAGGATGGATGCGAGCGACGCCGTCGCGAGACGCAACGTTGGTCCACCGGTAGGCTCCGGAGTCCAGGCGGATGCCCTTGACCAGCGCCCGCGCCCCCAGGAAGACCGTCTCTTGCGAGCTCGGCGCGGGCGGCGCCACCTTGACCAGCCAGTCATATTCACCCTGGCCGGTGAACATGCCCAGGGGGGGCGTGATCGGCGTGAAGGCCTCGCCAGCCACCTCGCGCCGCCAGAGGAAAGGCCCCTCGTACCGCGACAGCCGGCGCGCCTCCTCGGTCGCGGCCGCGAAGACGTAGACGACGCCGCCGTCCGCGGGAGCATGGCTGACGGCCAGGCGCAGCAGGTCCGCCGCCGCGACCCCGGGGAGGTCGACCGGAAGCTGCTCCCAGCTCAGGCCCGAGTCCCGCGACCGCCGCAGGCCATCCTGGCCGGCGGCCAGCAGCTCGCCGGCCGCCGATCCCGAGCCCAGCGACAGGTCCCAGGTCACCGCGGTGAAGATCTGCGCCCAGCTCTTGCCCCCATCCGTGCTCCGATAGAGGCCCGCCGTCGTCGCCGCGACCAGGGTGTCGGGCGCGACGACCAGTAGAGCGTAGAACCCCTGCCCGTCGAAGGTGCGGTCAGGGTCCGGGACCTCCTGCCAGGTCGTGCCGCCGTTCGCCGAGCGCAGGAGACCAGTGCCCTCGACGCTGAAGGCGTTGCCTTCCCCGGTGCCGGCGAAGACGGTGAGCGGATCGCCGGGATCGAAGACCACGGCGCCGATCGTGAGCGTCCTCTGATCATCGCCGCGCGGCGCCCACGTGCGTCCGCCGTCGCTCGTCTCCCAGATGCCGCCGGCCGCCGCGCCCACCAGGATGTGGTCGGGACTCCCGGGATCGATCGCCACCGCGCTGATCCGCCCCACTGCCGGCACGTGGTCGTCGTCCTCGCTGGTCAGGATCAAGCTCGGCCCCAGGAACTGCCACGCTGGCTGCACGGCACCCGCCGGCTGTAGCGCTGCCAGCCGCGCGCGCTCCTCACTCACCGCGAACTGCGACCAGGCCGGCGCGGGAAGGCCGGGGACCTGGATGCCGAGCTCACTCCGGATCTGGCGCAAACGTGCGGCGGCCTTGCCGCCGGGAATCGACGGGCCCAGCTCTCCTGGCTCGCTCATGGCTTCTCCTCGCGACTCATGTCCTCTTGGACGGACCGCAGGCACGCTTTCTCCATCCCCGCGGGGCCGGCGCCGGCGCTGCGCACCGCTTCCACCCCTCTCGCCTCCTCCTCGCCGCCCTCTCGCCCCTCGCTGCTTTTCGCTACACTCCCAGGCCGGGCGTCCTCCGATGCTGAAGCGCCGGCTCTCCGCGGTCCTCGGCCGATGGCGACCGCATGCGATCGGCCGCTACTGGTCGCGCGCGTTCGCCGCCGGCGGGGTCGAGACCTGGCTCGTCGAGCCGGCCGTGCGGCGCTACGTCAACGCGGCCGTCTCCGGCAGCCCGGACCGCTGGCCGATGGAGTGGCTCGCGTCGCTCCACCCC
>DATNKH010000171.1:0-11773 GCA_035603475.1 Thermoanaerobaculia bacterium | reverse complement strand
GGTGGCGAACCTGCCGGCGGGCACGGAGATGGTGATGCCGGGCGACAACGTCAACCTCGAGGTCGAGCTGATCGCGCCGATCGCCATGGAGAAGGGCGTGCGCTTCGCCATCCGCGAGGGTGGCCGCACGGTCGGCGCGGGCACGGTCACGGACATCGTGAAGTAGGCCAAGGGAGACACGGTTCGTCATGGTCAACGAGAAAATCCGCATTCGCCTCAAGGCGTTCGACTACCGCATCCTGGACACGTCGACGCACGAGATCCTGGACACGGCGCGCCGCACCGGCGCGCGGGTGGTGGGACCCATCCCGCTGCCGACGCACATCTCGCGCTACACGGTGAACCGCTCGCCGCACGTCGACAAGAAGTCGCGCGAGCAGTTCGAGATCCGGACGCACAAGCGGCTGCTCGACATCTTCGAGCCCACCAGCCAGACGGTCGATGCGCTGATGAAGCTCGAGCTGCCGGCCGGCGTGGACGTCGAGATCAAGGCTTTCGGGAAGTAACTTCGAGGGGTAACGGCCATGGAAGGCATGCTGGGACGGAAGCTGGGGATGACGCAGATTTACGCCGAGGATGGCTCGGTGGTGCCGGTGACCGTGCTCAAGGCGGGCCCCTGCCTGGTCGTGCAGCGCAAAACCCGCTCGACCGACGGCTACGAGGCCGTGCAGCTCGGCCTGGTCGAAGACCGCCCGCCGAAGAAGGTGACCAAGCCGCGGCTGGGCCACTTCGCCAAGGCCGGGGTGGCGGCGCTCAGCCGGCTGATGGAGTTCCGCCTCTCCGACGGCGAGGAGGTCAAGCCGGGCGACGAGGTCAAGGCCACCATCTTCGAGGAGAAGCAGTACGTGGACGTGGTCGCGACCAGCAAGGGCAAGGGGTTCCAGGGCGTGGTCAAGCGCCACGGCTTCGCCGGCGGCCGCGCCACCCACGGCTCGATGTTCCACCGTGCGCCGGGCTCGATCGGCGCCTCGGCCTTCCCGTCGCGCGTCTTCCCCGGCATGCGGGCAGGCGGGCGGATGGGGGGTGAGCGGGTGACGGTCAAGAACCTGCAGGTGATCAAGGTGGACGCGGAGCAGAACCTGATCTACCTGCGCGGCGCGGTGCCGGGCCCGCGCCATGCCTACGTGGCGATCAAGCGGGCGAGGCGCGCCTGAGGACATCGGCGAGCATCGCGAGCATCGGAGAACGGCGGAGAACCATGCTGATGAGGATCTGGCGATGAAGATCAAGGTCAAGAACTTCGACAACCGGGAGCTGCGCGAGATCGAGCTGCCGGAGACGATCTTCGGCTACCCCTACAACGAGCACCTGATCCACGAGGCGGTGCAGGCGTATCTCGCCGGGCGCCGCCGCGGCACGCACAAGACCAAGACCCGCGCCGAGGTCTCCGGCTCGGGCAAGAAGCTGTGGCGGCAGAAGGGCACCGGGCGGGCGCGCACCGGCGACATCCGGAACCCGAAGTGGCGCCACGGCGGCATCGTCTGGGGTCCGGTGCCGCGCGACTACGGCAAGAGCCTCTCGGTGCGGGAGAAGAAGAACGCTCTCAAGTCGGCGCTGTCGCGCAAGGCCGCCGAGCAGCAGATCGTCGTGCTGGAGAGCCTGGACCTCGCGAGCCACCGGACGCGCGAGCTGATCGCGCACCTGCAAGGCGTCGGCATCGCGGGCAAGGCCCTGCTCGTCGACGTCCACGACAACCACAACCTGGAGCTGGCGGCGCGAAACAACCGCGCCCTGAAGACGGTCGACGCGCTGGCGGTCAACGTCTACGACGTGGTGGACCGGCCGTTCCTGGTGCTCAGCGAGCTGGCGCTCAACCGGCTGGTGGAGGTGCTGGCGAGATGAGGACCCAGGACGTGATCCGGCGGCCGCTGATCACCGAGAAGTCGGCGGTGCAGCGCGAGACCGGCAACATCATCGCTTTCGAGGTGCACCGGCAGGCCAACAAGATCGACGTGCTGCGCGCCGTGCAGGCGCAGTTCAAGGTCAAGGTGGCCGAGGTGCGCATCGCCAACTGCCACGGCAAGACCCGCCGCCAGGGGAAGTTCACCGGCCGGCGTCCCGACTGGAAGAAGGCCTACGTCAGGCTGGCGGCCGGCGAGAAGCCGATCGAGTTCTTCGAGGGGATGTAAGACGATGGCGATCAAGCAGAGAAAGCCGACCAACGCGGCAAGCCGTTTCCAGACCTATCTCAGCTTCGACGAGATCACCGCCGAGAAGCCGCACAAGCCGCTCACCGAGGGCAAGAGCAGCAGCGGCGGGCGGAACAACCGCGGCGAGCTGACCTCGTGGTGGCGGGGCGGCGGCCACAAGCGGCGCTACCGGGTCATCGACTTCCGCCGCGACAAGCACGGCATCCCGGCGCGCGTCGCGACCGTCGAGTACGACCCCAACCGCTCGGCGCGCATCGCCCTGCTGCACTACGCCGACGGCGAGAAGCGCTACATCCTCTGGCCGAACGGCCTCGAGGTCGGGGCCCAGGTGATGTCGGGCGAGAAGGCGGAGGTCAACGTCGGCAACGCGCTGCCGCTACGCCTGATCCCGCTCGGCACGGTGATCCACAACATCGAGCTCAAGCTCGGCAAGGGCGGCCAGATGGTGCGCAGCGCCGGCGCCGGCGCGCAGCTGATGGCGCGCGACGGCGGCTGGGCGCAGGTCAAGCTGCCCTCGGGCGAGGTGCGGCGGGTGCACGTCGAGTGCTACGCCACGGTCGGCCAGGTCGGCAACCTCGAGCACGAGAACATCTCCTTCGGCAAGGCGGGACGCAAGCGCTGGCTGGGCCGGCGCCCGCACAACCGCGGCGTGTCGATGAACCCGGTCGACCACCCGATGGGCGGCGGCGAGGGGCGGACCTCGGGCGGACGCCATCCGACGACGCCCTGGGGCGTGCCGACCAAGGGCTACAAGACCCGTAACAACAAGCGCACGGACCAGATGATCGTCCGCCGCCGGAACCAGAGATAGGAGGCAGAGCTCGCCATGCCGCGTTCAGTGCAGAAGGGCGCTTTCGTCGACGAGCACCTGGCCAACAAGGTGGAGACCGCGCGCTCGCGCGGCGACAACCGGGTGATCAAGACCTGGTCCCGCCGCTCGACGGTGACCCCGGACATGGTGAACCTGACCATCGCCGTGCACAACGGCGCCAAGTTCATCCCGGTGTACGTCACCGAGAACATGGTCGGCCACAAGCTCGGCGAGTTCGCCATGACCCGCACCTTCCGGGGCCACAGCGGCAAGAAGGTGGAGAAGGGGGCCCGCCCCCGCTAGACGGAGGGTTGACGACCATGGAAGTCACAGCGCGACTTCGTTACGTGCATGGCTCGGCGCAGAAGATGCGCCTGGTGGCCGACCTCATCCGCGGCAAGGCGGTGCAGGAAGCGGTGAACCTGCTCGGGGTGACCCACAAGACGGCGGCGCGGCACGTCCAGAAATGCTTGAAGTCGGCGATCGCCAACGCCGAGAACCGCGAGGATCACGTCGACGTGGACCGGCTCTACGTCAAGGAGATCTTCGTCGACGGCGGGCCGATGGCGAAGCGCATCCGGCCGGCGCCGATGGGCCGGGCGTTCCGGGTGCTCAAGCGGCAGAGCCACATCACGATCAAGCTCGATACCCGCAAGGGCCCCGAGCCAGAGAGGTAATCGAATCGTGGGTCAGAAAACACATCCCTACGGGTTCCGGCTGGTCTACAACAAGACCTGGCACTCGCGCTGGTACGGCGACAGCCACTACGCCGACACGCTGCACGAGGACTTGAAGCTCCGCCGCAAGCTGAAGGAGCGGCTGGCGCACGCCGGCGTCTCCGAGGTGGACATCGAGCGCGCCGCCGACAAGCTGCGGGTGACCATCTACACCTCGCGGCCCGGCATCATCATCGGCCGGCGCGGCGCCGAGGTGGACAAGCTGCGCGACGACCTGCAGAAGGAGATGGGCCGCGAGGTGCACATCAACATCCAGGAGATCCAGCGCCCCGAGCTCGACGCCCAGCTGGTGGGGGAGTCGATCGCCGGCCAGCTGGTGCGGCGCGTCTCCTTCCGCCGGGCGATGAAGAAGGCCATGGAATCGGCCTTCCGCTTCGGCGCCAAGGGGGTCAAGATCATGGTCTCCGGCCGCCTGGGCGGCGCCGAGATCGCGCGCTCCGAGTGGTACCAGGAAGGGCGGCTGCCGCTGCACACGCTGAAGGCCGACATCGATTACGGCCTCGCCGAGGCGCGCACCACCTACGGCGTGATCGGCGTCAAGGTCTGGGTGTACAAGGGCGACCTGCTGAAGGAGAAGAGCAGAAGGGCGACTGCGTAGGGCTGGCGCTGTCTGTGACGACGGAGTGATCGATCATGTTGATGCCGAAGAAGGTGAAGTTCAGGAAGCAGCAGCGCGGCCGGCGCAAGGGCATGGCGAAGGGCGGCAAGTATATGGCCTTCGGCGACTATGGCTTGCAGGCGCTCGAGGCCGGCTGGGTGACGGCGCGGCAGATCGAGGCAGCCCGCATCGCCATCACCCGCCACGTCAAGCGCGGCGGCAAGGTGTGGATCCGGGTCTTCCCCGACAAGCCGATCACCAAGAAGCCGCTCGAGACCCGCATGGGCAAGGGCAAGGGCCCCCCGGAAGAATGGGTCGCGGTGGTGCGGCCGGCGCGCATCCTCTACGAGCTCGAAGGGGTGCCGGCCGACGTGGCGGAGCAGGCGATGCGCCTGGCCTCGCACAAGCTGTCGATCAAGACCAAGTTCATCACCCGTCATCACGAGCCGAGGTAAGCCGATGAAAGCGTCGCAAATGCGTGACCAGACGGTCGAAGACTTGCGGGACAAGGAGCGCGACCTGTGCGAGCAGCTGTTCGCCCTGCGGCTGCAGAAGGTGACCGGCCAGCTCGAGAAGCCGTCGCGAATGCGCGACCTGCGCAAGGACCTGGCGCGGGTGCTGACCGTGCTGCGTGAGAAGCAGGGATAGGAGAGGCCATGGCTGGTACCAGTGAGACGAAGCAGCAGGCAGACGGCACCGGCGAGGCCGGCCAGACCATCGCGGTAGAGTCGAAGTCCAGGCCGGGCCGCCGCGTCCAGGTGAAGGTGGGCAAGGTGGTGAGCAACAAGATGCAGAAGACGGTGATCGTCACCGTCGAGAACACCGCCACCCACCGGCTGTATCACCGTTACATGAAGAGGACCAGCAAGTTCGCCGCGCACGATGCGGAGAACCGCTGCCAGGTGGGCGACCTGGTGGAGATCGTCTCCAGCCGGCCCCTGTCCCACAGCAAGAGATGGCGCGTCCGCGAGGTCCTGAAGCGGGCCGAGTAGCGGCCACGCCGATAAGCAGCCGGCAGGCGACCGAGGCGACAGAGGCGACAGGGGATATCGACGATGATCCAGATGGGAACCATGCTCGACGTGGCGGACAATTCGGGGGCGAAGAAGATCGCCTGCATTCACCTGCGCGGCGGCTCGGCGGGCCAGTACGGGCGGCTGGGCGACGTGATCACCGCCTCGGTCAAGGAGGCGGCGCCGGACGGCACCGTCAAGAAGGGGCAGGTGGTCAGGGCGGTGATCGTGCGCACCGTCAAGGAGCAGCGGCGCAAGGACGGCAGCTACATCCGCTTCGACACCAACTCCGCGGTGCTGGTCAGCGACACCGGCGAGCCGATCGGCACCCGCGTCTTCGGGCCGGTGGCGCGCGAGCTGCGGGAGCGGCGGTTCATGAAGATCGTGTCGCTGGCGCCCGAGGTCATCTGACGGCGCCTGAGCGAAGGAGCGAAGGAGCAAGGCATGGAGAAGCTGAAGATTCGGAAGAACGACCAGGTGCTGGTCACCGCCGGCAAGAGCCGCGGCGCCCGCGGCCGCGTGCTGCGCGTGCTGTCCGGCAGCGGCAGGGCGATCGTCGAGCACGTGAACATGATCAAGCGCCACACCAAGCCGAACCCCCAGAAGGGCATCCAGGGCGGCATCCTCGAGCGCGAGGCGCCGGTCCAGGTGTCCAACCTCAAGTTGATCTGCCCGGAGTGCGGCGAGCCGTCGCGGGTGGGGCGCAAGCGCCTGGAGGACGGGCGCGGCGTGCGGGTCTGCAAGCACTGCGGCGCCACTTTCAATTAGCGATCAGGTAGCGCGAGGACATCATGGCGAAGAAGAGCGAATCGAATCCCGGCGCCCCTGGTGCCAAGGCCACGCCAGCACCTGCCAAAGCCTCGTCTGCCCCGCCAGGCAAGGCCGGTGGAAGTAAGAAAGCGGCACCGGCGGCATCGGCGGCGAAGGGCTCTCCGGCGGCTGCGGGGACTCCGGCAGAGGCCGGAAAGGGGTCGCCGAAGAAGGCCTACGTGCCGCGCTTGCGTCACCGTTACCTCGAGGAGGTGGTGCCGAAGCTCAAGCGGGAGTTCGGCATCGAGAACGCGATGGCGGTGCCGCGGCTCGAGCGGATCTCGCTCAACATGGGCATGGGCGAGGCGATCCAGAACATCAAGATCCTCGACGACGCGGTCGACGAGATGGCTGCCCTGGCGGGCCAGCGCCCGACCGTCACCCGCGCCCAGAAGTCGATCGCCGCGTTCAAGCTGCGCGCCGGCATGCCGATCGGCTGCCGCGTCACCTTGCGCGGCGCGCGCATGTGGGACTTCCTGGACCGCTTCATCTCGACGGCGCTGCCGCGCGTCCGCGACTTCCGCGGCGTGTCGCCGAAGAGCTTCGACGGCCGCGGCAACTACACCATGGGCATCCGCGACCACCTGATCTTCCTCGAGATCGACTACAACAAGGTCGAGCGTCCGAAGGGCATGAACATCACCATCGTCACCACCGCCGGCAACGACGAGCGCGCCCTCTACCTGCTGCGCGAGCTCGGCATGCCCTTCGCCCGCCCGGACGCCAGATAGAAACGCCCGATTGAACGCCCGCTAGGCACCAGGACACCAGGAGACAACCGTGGCCACCACCGCAAAGATCGCCAAGAACGCACGCAAGCCGAAGTTCGAGGTGCGGCACCGGAACCGGTGTAGAATCTGCGGCCGCCCGCGCGGCTACTACCGCAAGTTCGGCCTCTGCCGCATCCATCTCCGGGACCTGGCATTGCAGGGATACCTTCCCGGAGTGATCAAGGCAAGCTGGTAGCAGCCCCCCGCGCGCCTGGAGACATCGCCGTGCCGCAAGGAGAGAGACACCGATGAGCATGACCGACCCCATCTCGGATCTGCTGACCCGGATCCGGAACGCCCACCTGTCGAAGCACGACCGCCTCGACGTGCCGAGCTCGAAGCTGAAGCTCGAGGTTGCCCGGCTGCTCAAGGAGGAAGGCTTCATCAAGAACCTGCGGCAGATCGAGCCGGCGGAAGGCGAGCCGGTGGGCGTGCTGCGTATCTTCCTGCGCTACAGCGCCGAGGGTACCCCGGCCATCAACCACCTCGCCCGGATCAGCCGTCCGGGCCGCCGGGTCTACCGCCGTGCCGGCGACATCCAGCCGGTGCGCAACGGCCTCGGGGTCGGGATCGTGTCGACGTCGCAGGGGTTGCTGACCGACCGCCAGGCGCGCGAGCGGCGCCTGGGCGGCGAGCTGCTGTGCGAGCTCTGGTAGCTGGCAGGAGAGACGAGCCATGTCGCGGATAGGAAAGATGCCGATCGCCGTCCCGAAGGGGACGCGTGTCGAGTTGAAGGACGGCCAGTTCATCGCCGAGGGCCCCAAGGGCAAGGTCCAGCTGCCGCTCTTCGAGGGCTTCCCGGTGGCGGTGGGGGGCGAGGGCACGGTCACCGTCGCGCGCAGCGGCGACAGCGGCCCGGAGCGCTCCAAGCACGGGCTGCTGCGGGCGCTGCTCGCCAACGCCGTGAATGGCGTCTCGACGGGCTTCTCGAAGCAGCTGGACATCGTCGGGGTGGGCTACCGCGCCGAGGTCAAGGGCAGCCACGTGCAGTTCGCGCTCGGCTACTCCCATCCGGTGATCTTCGACATCCCGGCGGGGATCAAGGTCGAGATCGAGGCCAAGATCAACCGCGTCACGGTGTCGGGCGCCGACCGCCAGCAGGTCGGCCAGGTGGCGGCCGAGATCCGGCGCCTGCGCAAGCCCGATCCCTACAAGGGCAAGGGCATCAAGTACACCAACGAGGTCCTGCGCCGCAAGGTCGGCAAGGCCGGCGGCAAGTAGCGGGAAGCGAGGACCGAGCGATGAGCGACCACGTGACCAAGAGGATGAAGCAGAAGCGGGAGCGCCGCGAGCGCGCCCACTTGCGGGTACGGGCGCGGGTGCAGGGCACCGGCGAGCGGCCGCGGCTGTCGGTCTACAAGAGCCTGCGCTACATCTATGCCCAGGTGATCGACGATGTTCGTGGGGTCACCCTTGCCGCCGCCGGATCGGCGGACCCGGCGGTGCGCGGCCAGCTCTCCAAGTCGACCGCCAGCCAGGAGGCGGCCAAGCTGGTGGGCGCCCTGGTGGCGGAACGGGCCCGCGAGCGCGGCATCGAGAGAGTGGTCTTCGACCGTGGCGGCTACATCTACCACGGCAACGTCAAGGCCTTGGCGGATGCCGCCCGCGAGAAGGGGTTGCTTTTCTAGGGGAGACCCCATCGGGGCCGACCCACGAAGGAGACGAGCTTGGCCAGGGAATTCGAGCGCGAGAGCGAGTTTTTCGAGCAGGTCGTCCACATCAACCGCGTCACCAAGGTGGTCAAGGGCGGCAAGAACTTCTCGTTCTCGGCGCTGGTGGTGATCGGTGACGGCAATGGCCGTGTCGGCTACGGCGCCGGCAAGGCGAAGGAGGTCCCCATGGCCATTCGCAAGGGGATCGAGATCGCCAAGCGCAACATGGTGCAGGTGCCGCTCAAGGGTACCTCGATCCCGCACGAGACGATCGGCATCTTCGGCGCCGGACGGGTGCTGCTGAAGCCGGCCTCGGAGGGCACCGGCGTCATTGCCGGCGGCCCGGTGCGGGCGGTGCTCGAGACGGCCGGCATCCAGGACATCTTGACCAAGTCGCTGGGCTCGACCAACCCGCACAACGTGGTGAAGGCGACTTTCGACGCCTTGCTCAGCCTGCGCCAGGAAGCCGACGTGCGCCGCCTGCGCGGCCTGCCGCCGCTCGAGGGCGAGGCTGCTGCTGCACAGGGACCCGCACCGGCACGTGCGCGCCGGCCCAGGCCCGCGCCGCCGCCGGGACCACCTCGGCGGGGCGACAGGGGCGAGAGGGGTGGGGGTGGAGGTGAAGGGGGGGGCCGGGGAGGGGCGCGCGGAGCGCAGGCACCACCGGTGACGGCCGCGACCGCGGCGGTTGCGTCACCGGCGCCGCCGCCGGCGCCTGCCGCGGCTGCAGCGGTGCCGGAAGCGCCTGCCGCCACGGCGGTGGCCACGCCCGCGGCGCCTGCCGCGGCGCCGCCCACCGCCGCCGAACCGGAGACCAGCGCTGCCCCCGGCAGCTCGGAAGGCTCCTAGCTAGAGCGAGTTGACGAGGAGAGGTCGCGATGGCGAGCAAGCAAGGTAGTGAGCCGCAGGCCGAGAAGACGATCCGCATTCGCCAGGTGCGCAGCGTGATCGGCACCCGGCGGCCCCACCGCGAGGTGCTGCGGGGATTGGGCCTGCGCCGGATCCGTGACGAGGTGGTGCGCCCCGATACGCCGGCGGTCCGCGGCGCGGTGGCGAAGGTCCAATATCTGCTGGAGATCGTCGAGGAGAAGTCATGAAGCTGCACGAGCTGTCGCCGGCCAAGGGGAGCAAGCACGCGCGCAAGCGCCTGGGGCGCGGTCCCGGGTCCGGCACCGGCAAGACTGCCGGCCGCGGCGAGAAGGGGCAGAAGTCGCGCTCCGGACATACCCACCGGCCCGGCTTCGAGGGCGGCCAGATGCCGCTCGTCCGGCGGGTGCCGAAGCGCGGCTTCACCAACATCTGGCGCACCGAGTACACGGTGGTCAACCTGTCGCAGCTCGAGAAGCTGGACGCCACCACCGGTAGCGACGAAGTGACCCCCGACCTCCTGGTGGCGCGCGGCCTGGCCCGCCGCGGCCGGCCGGTGAAGGTGCTGGGAGTGGGCGAGGTCGGGAGGGCATACAAGGTCAAGGCCCACCGCTTCAGCAAGTCCGCCCGCGCCAAGATCGAGGCGGCGGGCGGCAGCTGTGAGGAGCTTCAGGCGTGATCGAGAGCTTCCGCAACATCTTCGCGATCCCGGAGCTGCGCAAGCGGGTCCTGTTCACCTTCGGCCTGCTGGCGGTCTACCGCATCGGCTGCGCCATCCCGACGCCCGGCGTCGACCCGGCGGCGTTGCTCGCCTTCATGAATTCGCAGGCCGACTCGTTCCTCGGCTTCATCAACACCTTCACCGGCGGCAGCCTGCGGCGGATCGCGATCTTCTCGCTGGGCATCATGCCCTACATCACCGCCTCCATCATCCTGCAGCTGCTGACGGTGGTGTGGCCCTACCTCGAGAAACTGTCGAAGGAAGGCGACCTGGGACGCAAGAAGATCACCCAGTACACCCGCTACGGCACGGTGCTGATCTCGATCGTCCAGGGCACCGGCATCGCCATCTTCCTCGAGAAGCAGACGACGCAGGGAGGGTTGGCGCTGGTGCCGCACCCCGGCTGGGCGTTCCGCGCCCTGACCGTGATCACGCTGACCACCGGCACCGCCTTCGTCATGTGGCTCGGCGAGCAGATCAGCGAGCGCGGCATCGGCAACGGCATCTCGCTGATCATCTTCGCCGGCATCGTGGTGGGCTTCGTGCCGGCGATCGCCAACACCCTCAACGGCCTGCAGCGAGGCAACCTCGACCTGCTGAAGATCATCCCGCTGGTCATCTTCATGGTGGCGGTGGTCGCCTTCATCGTCTACATGGAACGGGCGCAGCGCCGCATCCCGATCCAGTACGCCAAGCGGGTGGTGGGGCGCAAGGTGTACGGCGGCCAGAGCACCTACCTGCCGCTGCGGGTCAACACCGGCGGCGTCATCCCGGTGATCTTCGCCGGATCGGTGGTGACCATTCCCACGGTGCTGGCGAGCATGGCGCCGAACTCCCAGTGGGTGCAGGACACGGCGCAGTACATCAAGTACGGGCAGCCGATCTACTACCTGCTGCAGACGGTCGCGATCGTCTTCTTCTCCTACTTCTACATCTCGATCATCTTCAACCCGGCCGATGTCGCCGACAACATGCGCAAGTACGGCGGCTTCATCCCGGGCATCCGGCCCGGCAAGCGCACCGCCGAGTACATCGACCGCATCCTGACCCGCATCACTCTCGTCGGCTCTCTCTACCTGGCCGCGGTCTGCCTGCTGCCCGAGTTCCTGCTCACCGGCTTTCACATCGCCGGCATCCCCTGGCTGGGGCCGCGCCTCGACCCCTACTTCCCCGACTGGTTCAAGGAGGGCATGGGGATCACGTTCTACTTCGGCGGCACCTCGCTGCTGATCGTCGTCGGCGTCGCCATGGACACCATCCAGCAGGTCGAGAGCCAGCTGGTGATGCGGAACTACGAAGGCTTCATGAAGCGGAGCCGCATCAAGGGGCGGCGGGGATAGGCATGCCCTTGGACCCCCTGGGCTCCGGATCGGCCTCGGCCGATCCGCGCGCGGCCTACCCGGCCGCGGAACCGGTTTCGGCTTCACCCCAAAAACCTGGGCGGGTGGTCTTCTTGGGACCTCCCAACGCAGGGAAAGGTACTCAGGCGGCCATGCTGCGCGAGAAGCTCGGGGTACCGGGCATCTCGACCGGCGAGCTGCTGCGGCGGGAGGCGGCGTCCGGCACGCCGCTGGGGCTGCGGGTGAAGAGCATCATGGAGACCGGCGGGTTGGTGGACGATGCCACCATGGACGAGGTGGTGCG
>DATNKH010000170.1:0-4305 GCA_035603475.1 Thermoanaerobaculia bacterium | reverse complement strand
CACGTTATAACTTCGACGATCTCAAGTTCGACGTCGTGCCCTAGTAGAAGAATGTCCAGGCGTCGCCGCGCTTCGGCTGATGCTGCCCGCCGACGATCCGGTGAGCCCCGCGTCATGAAAAACCCGACACGACTGCTGCTGGCCTTGCTGGCGGCCGTGACCTACGCCGGCCAGGAGCGGGACGGGGACGCGGCGCCGCCGGCCGGCGCACACCCAGCCCTCGCCCTGACTGACACGCAGCAGCGAGCCGCGGGCATCCGCGTCGATCACCCGGTTGCAACGGTGAACGCGCCGCAGCTGGAGGCCTACGGCCTCGTCGTCGACCCGGTGACGCTCGTCACGGACCTTGGCCGGATGGAGAGCACGCAGGCCGCCTGGCATGCAGCGCAGGCGGATGTCGCGCGCCTGACCGGGCTCTACCGGGACAACCTCAACGTGTCGCTCAAGTCCCTGCAGCTGGCGCAGGCGCAGTCGAGCGAGAGCGGCGCGCAGGCGCGAGCGGCGGCGGCGACGTTTGCGCTGCAGTGGGGGCCGGTGGCGGCGCTCGGGACGGAGGAGCGCCACGAGCTAATCGACGCCTTGAGCGCAAACCGCCAGGTCCTGGTGCGCGCCGGACTGCCCGGGCATCCCCTGGCAGACTCGGTGGGCCCGCGGGCGCTGCTGGAAATCGACGGCGTGAGCGTCGCGGCCCGCGTACTCGGGTCGCTGCAAAGAACCGACCCGCAGCTGCAGGGCGCTGCCTGGTTGCTCGCAGTCGATCGCGCGCCGCAGGGACTCAGGCCCGGTGCGCATGTGCGGGTGCTGCTCGAGCGTGCACCGGTCAAGGGCTTGTTGGTCCCGGCGGTGGCGCTCCTCTACGACGAGAAGGGTGCCTACGTGTACCGTAACGTCGGCCGGAACACGGGCGGCAAGCACCAATACGAAGCGGTCGCGGTGCAGCTGCTCTCGGCCATGGGCGAGGGCTGGCTGGTGAGCGGACTGAACTCCTCCGACGCCATCGTGGTGGATGGCGCCGGCGTGCTGTGGTCGCTGCAGGGGATCGGCACCTTCTCGGCGGCAGAAGAAGAGCACGACTGAGCGATCATGCTCGCCGCCAGCGTCCGTGCCTCGATCGCGCACCCGAAGATCGTCACAGCGCTCTCGGTGTTGATTGCGCTGCTCGGCGCCCACGCGCTCCTGAACGCGCGGCTCGACGTGTTTCCGGACTTTGCGCCGCCGCACGTGCTGGTGCAGACCGAGGCGCCGGGGCTGGATGCCGCCCAGGTCGAGGCGCTGGTGACGCGACCGCTCGAGGGTCTGCTCGCCGGCGCCGAGAACGTCGCGGCCATCCGCTCGACCTCGAGCCAGGGACTGTCGGCGATCCAGGTCGTCTTCGGCAGCGGCGGTGATCCCTATCGACAGCGCCAGGTGATCACCGAACACCTGGCGCAGTCTGCGGGGCTCCTGCCGGCCGGGGTGGGGCGGCCGCTCCTGTCGCCGCTCAGCTCCTCGATGGAGTACCTGCTGCATTTCGGCTTCACGAGCGATCGGCTCTCGCCGATGGAGCTGCTCGACCTCATCCGCTGGACGGTCAAGCCGCAGATCCTCGCCGTTCCCGGCGTCGCGCAGGCACAGATCTTCGGCGGCGATTCGCGGGAACGGCAGCTGCTGATCGACCCGGTCAGACTGCAGGCGGCCGGGTTGACGCTCGACGACGTGTACGAGGCGGCGCGCCGCGGGACCGAGCTCATCGGGGGCGGCTACCTGGAGACTGCCGCCCAGCGCATCGTCCTGCAGGCCCAGGCGACGGGCGATTCGCCAGAGTCGCTCGCCAAGGCGGTGATCACGACGCGCGACGGCGTGCCGCTGCGCATCGGCGACGTCGCCACGGTGCGGGACGGACCGGCGCCGCGCTTCGGCGATGCGATGATCGGCGGGCGCCCGGGCATACTCGTGGAGACCTCGACCCAGTTTGGCGCCAATACCCTGGAAGTGTCCTACGCGCTGGAGAACCGCCTCGCCGCGCTCGCCCCGGCGCTCGCGGCACAGGGGGTGCAATACCATCCGGCGCTCCTGAGGCCGGCGAGCTTCATCGAGAGCGCGATCGCGAAGCTGCGCAATTCGCTCCTGGTCGGCGCGGTGCTGGTGGTCGCGCTACTGCTCGTGACGCTGCGTGACTGGCGGGGCGCGCTGATCTCGTTCAGCTCGATTCCGGTGTCGCTGCTCGCGACGGTGTGGGTTCTCATGAGCCGCGGCATCTCGCTCAATACGATGAGCCTGGGAGGCCTGGTCGTTGCTCTCGGCGTGGTCGTCGACGACGCGGTGATAGACGTCGAGAACATCACACGCCGGCGGCGCGACGCCCCGCCCGGCACCGACGGCCGCCGGCTCCTCATCGATGCATCGCTCGAGGTCAGACGCCCGGTGTTCTACGCCACCGCCGCGGTGGCTGTGGCGTTCCTGCCGATCTTCATGCTGTCCGGACTCCAGGGTTCGTTCTTCCGGCCGCTGGCGACGGCCTTCATGGTGGCAGTCGGTCTCTCGTTGCTCGTGGCCATGAGCGCCACGCCGGCGCTGTGCGCGCTCCTGATGGGCCGCTACGTGCCGCGACCGGAGGCGGGCTGGCTGCGCCGCTGTAAGACGCTCCAGCACCGGGCCATCGCCCACCTGCACGCCCGCCCGCTGCTGGTGCTCGCCATCCTCCTGCTGACGGGCGCCGCCGGCGGTGTGCTCCTGCCTACACTGGGCGCGCGGCTGCTGCCGGACTTCCGCGAGGACTACCTGATCGCCCACGCCGCCCTGCGGCCGGGCATCGCGCTCGAAGAGACCGCGCGCGTCGGCCGGCGGATCGCCGAGCGCCTGGCGGCGATCCGGGGCGTTCGCAGCGTCGCCGAGCAGATCGGGCGCGCCGAGAACGGCCAGGACCCCGATGCGCCGAACAAGAGCGAGTTCGAGATTCAGCTCGACCGCTCGCAGGGACTCTCGACCGAGCAGCTCAACGCCAGGGTCCGCGCCGTGTTCGACGACTTTCCCAACCAGCTCGTCGAGATCTATTCAGTCCTGGTCGAGCGCATCGGCGAGACGCTGTCCGGCGAAGGCGCACCATTCTTCGTGAGCGTCTTCGGCCCGGATCTCGACGTGGACGATCGGGTGGCCGGCGACATCGCCGCCGTGCTGCAGCGCCTGCCGGACAGCGGGACCGTGCGCCTCAAGGCGCCGCCGCGCCAGGCGGAGCTGCGCGTGGCGCTGCGCCCGGAGCGGCTGATGCTGTACGGTCTGGAAGCGTCCGAGGTGCTGCGTACCGTCAATGCGGCATTCCACGGCACGGCGGTCGCCGAACTCACCCGCGCCGATCGCAGCGTGCCCGTGACGGTGCGCATCGCCGGCGTGCGTCGTACCCCCCAGAACGTCGGCGATCTGCCGCTACGCGGCCGTGACGGCGCGCTCGTGCGGCTGTCCGCGGTCGCGACGCTCGAGCTGGTGTCGGCACGCAGCCTCATCGACCATGAGGACGGTCTGCGCCGCCAGATCGTCGTCGCGAACCCGAAGACCTCCGATCAGGCGGGCTACGCACGGGCCGCACGACAGGCGGTGGCGGCGCAGGTGAAGCTGCCCCCCGACGTTTATCTGCGGTACGGCGGCGAAGCTCCCGCGGTAGCGGCTGCGGCACGGGATCTGCTGCTGCACGCGCTCGCTGCCTTCGTGCTGATCGTGCTGCTGCTGGCGCTGGCGTTCGGCCGCAGCCGCCACGTGCTGCTTGTGCTCGTCGCGCTGCCGAGCGCGCTTCTCGGCGGCGTGGCCGCGGTGGCGGTCACCGGCTACACGCTGTCGCTTGGGGCGATGGTGGGCTTCATCGCTCTGTTCGGCATGGCGGCGCGCAACACCATCCTGCTCATCTCCCACTACGACCACCTGGTCGCAGTTGAAGGACAGCCGTGGGGACTCGCGACGGCGGCGCGCGGTGCGGCGGAGCGGCTCACGCCGGTACTGCTCACGGCATCGCTGACGGCGCTCGCCCTGCTACCGGTCGCCATTCAGCTGCGCCAGCCGGGCCACGAGATCGAGGGGCCGATGGCGGTCGTGATCCTCGGTGGCCTCGTCTCCTCGACGCTCGTCACTCTCGTCCTCATCCCACCGCTCGCGGCGCGCTGGCTGCGCCCCGGCTGAGGGAGTACGGCTGCAACTCGCAATCGATAACGACCGGGTCGTTGCGCGCCGCATCAATCACGGGCGCCTGCAAAGGCCAAGCCGAGCGCGGTCGGAGCAGGTGTGTCAGATTCGGCACGACTCTGTGGCGGACGCGACTCTTTGCCGCCCGCCGGTGCG
>DATNKH010000169.1:0-2328 GCA_035603475.1 Thermoanaerobaculia bacterium | reverse complement strand
CAGCATGCGCCGGCGGTCGTGGAGGTTGCCGAGGCTGAAGACCGGCAGCCGGTCGATGCGGGTCATCGCCGCCTCGAGGGCCTTGCGGTCGTGCACCGTGCGGCTCTCGATCAGCTTGTCGTCCAGCCGGAAATGCACGGTGTAGACGCGGTCGACGGCGTCGTAGATCGCGACCACCTCGAGGGTGCAGGACTTGAGCCGCGGGTCCCACCAGTTGCGGCGGACTAGGTCGAGCTCGAAGCGGTAGACGATGGTGGTGGGGAGGCCGCTGTCGACGCGGGCGACGAACCGGCGGTCGAATGCGCTGCCAAGGGTCAAGCTGGCGAGCACCTGGTTGCCGTCCAGGGCGATCCGGAAATCGGTGATCTTCGCCTCGGCTCGGGCGCGAGAGGCAAAGGCCAGAAAACAAAGCAGGAGCGCTAGGGTCGCTCGCATCAACCGAGCGAGTCTAACACCCCGGGAGGCTTACCCTCGGCTGGCCGCGCGCCTGTTCGCCGGGGTCGCCGATGTCGCCGGGGTCGCCGACCTCACCGGCGTCGCCGAGCCCAGGGAGACACGGGAGCCGTTCGAGCCGGGGACCTCCAGCGGGCCACGGGCGGCCGCGGCGACCGCGGTTGCCTGAGCCACACCCTCCATCCAGGTCCAGCAGCCGGGCCGCTCGCGCAGCGCCTCGAGCAGCGAGAAGTGGACCTGGTGGCCGCCGCGCTCGACCTCGACGTGCGCCCACACCGGGCTGCCGGCCAGCGCGAGATCGCCGATCACGTCGAGGGCCTTGTGGCGCACCGGCTCGTCGGCGAAGCGCAGCCCGGTGTTCGTGGGGCCCTCGGGACCGAAGATGATGCAGTTGTCGCGGTCGCCGCCGAGCCCCAGGCCGCGGCGGTGCAGCCACTCGACTTCGGCGAGCAGGGCGAAGGTGCGGGCGGGCGCCAGCTCGCGGGCGAAGGACTCGCGGTTCACCACCAGGTCCGCTTCCTGGTGGCCGATGGCCGGCACCGCGAAATCGATCGCATAGCTCACCCGCAGGCCGGGGTACGGCGAGGCGCGGATGCTCTTGCCGCCCAGCTCGACGGTGATCGGCGAGGTGATCGCCAGGATGCGGCGCGGCGCTCCCTGCCAGCGCACGCCGGCCGCCTCCAGCAGGTGCAGGTACGGCAGCGCCGAGCCGTCGAGGATCGGCACCTCGGGCCCGTCGAGGTCGATGCGCAGGTTGTCGACGTCGCAGACCCGCACCGCGGCGAGCAGGTGCTCGACCGTCGAGATCGTCACGTCGTCGCGCCCCAGGCTGGTGGCGAGCTCGACCGAGCTGACCTCGCTGGCGAGCGCCGGGATCTCGACGCCGCCGCTGTCGGTGCGACGGAAGACGATGCCGGTGCCTTCCGGGGCCGGATGGATCTCGAGATGCACCAGCTTGCCGGTGTGGATCCCCACGCCGGAGATCGCCACCGGGCGGGCGATGGTCTTCTGCGAGAAGAGGGGATGGAGCGGTGCGGGGCGATGATTGGGCATTGGATCGTCCATGGCGCGCTCTGCGATACCCCCCTAGTGCAGGGCTGGTGCCAGGCTCGCGGCGCTGTCCGCCGCGCGGCACCGGAGGCGGAAGTCACTGCCGGACAGCAGCTTGAAGACTTCGCCGCAACACCGAAGCGCGCCGGCTGGCGCCGGATGGAGGAGAGGTGTGGCTAACGCGCCACAGCCGCTGCGGCGTTTGCGCTGCAGCACGCCGGACCGCGGAGCCGAGGACCGGCCCGGCGAATCGGCGGGCCGGCGGGCCGGCTGGCCGGTGGACCGGCGAGTAGACTAGCAGCATGGCCACGACCAAGCCCCGCCCGCGCGGCGCGCCGGCGAACGGCGCCCCGCGCACCCTCGCCAGCAACCGGCGCGCCCACCACGACTACCACATCCTGGAGTCGGTCGAGGCGGGGATCCAGCTGCAGGGGACCGAGGTCAAGGCGGTCCGCACCGGCAAGGTGCAGCTCAAGGACAGCTTCGTCGAGTTCCGCGACGGGCAGGCGTTCCTGGTCGGCGCCCACATCAGCCCGTACAGCCACGGCAACCGCGAGAATCATCTGCCCGAGCGCCCGCGCCGCCTGCTGCTGAAGCGGCGCCAGATCGAGCGCCTCTTCGGCCGCACCCTGCTCAAGGGGTACACCGTCGTGCCGCTGTCGGTCTATCTCAAGGGCAACTGGGTCAAGGTCGAGATCGCCCTGGCCCAGGGCAAGAAGCTCTACGACAAGCGCGAGTCCGAGAAGCGCAAGGAGCTCGATCGCGAAGCGGCGGAGGCGGTCAAGGAGCGGATCGGCCGCGGATGATCCGCGGCCCGGAACGGCG
>DATNKH010000168.1:0-2330 GCA_035603475.1 Thermoanaerobaculia bacterium | reverse complement strand
GAGCCGTTCTTTTTCAGCGCCGAAGCGCCGCGCGACCTGTGGAGCGTGCGCTATCCCGAGCGCCTGGCGCTGGTCTTCGGACGCGAGAGCGCCGGGCTGCCGCTGGGGCTGCGCAAGCGCTACCAGGATCGGTTGCTGGCGATCCCGATGGTCGATCCGGCGCTGCGGTCGCTCAACCTGTCGAGCGCGGTGGCGGTGGTGCTCTACGAAGTGTTGCGTCAGCGCGAGGCAGCCCGGGTGAACGATGAAGGTGGACGTGGCGCCCCCTTCCCCCCCGGAGGGGAGGGGGTTGGGGGGATGCGGGGGGCGATCCGATAGACGCTGGTAAGTTGCGCGACACGTCGGAACCCCGAAGGCGCTACCGGGCGAACCGGGCAGGTGGGTCCCCTTCCTAGTGGTGAGCGAGGATCTTCGCTGCCGCTGCCTTGGCCGGCCCCTGCTGGTCGAGGCCGGGGCCGATGGTGCCGCTGATCACCAGCCAGTCGCGGCCCCGGAGGACGTTCAGCTGGTTCACCTTGCCGCCCGACCAGTAGGCGCGTTCACCGATGCCGTTGACGTTCTCGGGCGCCTGGCCCGAGATGGTCTGCGACAGGGCGTGCGCGTGCTCGAAGGCGCGCCGGACGCCGCCGGGCTCCTGCCAGCGGTTGGCCAGCAGCGTCACCACCTTCGTCGGGTGCTTCGCGGCGGAGATGTAGCCGCAACGCCACGACACGACGCCGATGTCGGCCATGCGGCTGGTCACCGGCGGATCCAGGACCGGTCCGCCGAGGAGCGCCTCGGCATCGTCGCGGGTCAGCAGCTGGCAAGCCAGGTTCTCCTGCGGCATGGCGCCGGGACCGGCCGGCGCGCCGGCGGCCGGCGGTGCGGCGCCGGCCTGCCGCTGCCGCGGCTGCTGCCGCCCGCGACACCCCGCGGCGCCCATGGCTGGCAGGAGGAGGGAGCAGAGACTGAGGGCCAGGGCCAGGGATCGTGAGTTCATGGTGAGCGGGACCTCCTGCCTCTCGAGAGTCGGGACGGCGTGTCAGCTCCGGGCGGCGGGCTTGGCGGTGACCAGCGCGCGCACCAGGTCGGGGAAGTCCTCGAAGTCGTCGCCGCTGGCGCGGTAAGGACGCTGGCGCAGCTGGCGGACGGCGACCAGGCGGGAGGCGGGAAGCACGACGAGATACTGGCCCAGGGCGCCGTTGGCGTCGAAGCCGATGGGCGGACCGGTGGTGACCTTCGGGGTTGGCAGGTTGCGGGCCGGCACGTTGGCGACCCACAGGCTCAGGGCCTTGTCGTGGCCGAAGGCGCGATCGAGGGTGGCGAAGAGCTCCTGCCGCGGGATCTCGCGGCCCGCGAGCGGCTCCAGCGCCGCCAGGAAGGCGGGATCGGCGCCTCCCCGGCGCCAGGTCTCGAGGAGCGGCCGGTCCACGACCAGCCGCGTCCATTCCGGGATGACCCACCACAGCAGGCCGCCGGTCGGCGAGAAGGGCTGCGCGGCGTGCACCGATTCGCGGACGAAGTCGGCGGCGAGCAGGCGCCGGCGGTCGTAGACGCCGCCGTCGAGCATCAGCTGGCCGATGCGCGCCAGGTCGCCGGCGTCCAGCTGCAGGCCGGCGAGGACATGCGGGTTGCCGGCGGGGTCGCGCATCCAGGAGAAGCCGCGGATGCCGAGCGGCGCGAACAGCTCGTCGCGCACGTACTCGTCGAGCTTCCGGCCGCTGGCCTTCTCGACGATGCCGGCGAGCAGGTTGACGGCCTTGTGGTTGTAGAAGAAGTGGGTGCCGGGCGGATGGGCGAGGTCGGCGGCCAGCGCCTGCCGCACCAGGTCGGCGCTGGCGTAGACCTCCTCGGGGGTGGGCTCCGCCGCGATGCCCGAGGTGTGGTTCATCAGCTCGCGCAGGGTGATGGCCCGCTTCGGTCCGCGGCGCCACTCCCGGTACCAGGTGGCGGCGGGCTCGTCGAGGGAGCGGATCTTCCCGCTGTAGAGCAGGCGGCCGATCGCCAGGCCGGTGACCGACTTGGTGATCGAGCCGACCTCGATCGGCGCTGCCGGCTTGTCGAAGCGAGCGTCGACCACCAGCCGCCCATCCTTGAGGATCAACACCGCATCCGAGTGGAAGAGCTTCGCTCGCAGCATCAGGTGGGTGAGCGCCTCTGGATCGACGCCGGCGCTCGCCGCGTCGGGGTACGGCGGCGGCGGGCCGGGCGCGACGCCGGAGCCGGGGGCGGGCGGCGGGATGGTGTAGCTGACGTAGACGTGCGGCGGCCTCGATGGGGGCGATGCGGGCAATGCGGGCCATGCGGGCGATGCGGGCGATGCGGGCGATGCGGACTGAGGGCCCGGAGGA
>DATNKH010000167.1:0-6158 GCA_035603475.1 Thermoanaerobaculia bacterium | reverse complement strand
CCGGTTGCCGCCCGCGGCCAAGCCGCTGGCGGCGATGGTGCGCACCGCTCTCGCCCACATCCTGATCAGCCGCGACGGGCCGGCGCTGCGGCCTGGCACCCGCTCCTACGCGCGCTCCTGGATCCGCGACGGCGCGCTGATCTCGGAAGCGCTGCTGCGGCTCGGGGCGACGCGCGAGGTGCGGGACTTCGCCACCTGGTACGCCGGCTACCAGGAGCCCGGCGGCAAGGTGCCGTGCTGCGTCGATGCCCGCGGCGCCGATCCGGTGCCGGAGAACGACAGCCCCGGCGAGCTGCTGTACCTGTTCGCCAGCTACTACCGGTTCAGCGGCGACCGCCCCTTCCTGGAGGCCGGCT
Organism: Thermoanaerobaculia bacterium; assembly: GCA_035603475.1. Classification (GTDB taxonomy): domain Bacteria; phylum Acidobacteriota; class Thermoanaerobaculia; order Multivoradales; family UBA5704; genus JASLEW01. Next base: position 5,802 of record DATNKH010000167.1, on the reverse strand, counting down.
GGCAGCACGTGGAGGGCGCCGTCGGCTACATCGACGAGCTCCGGCAGCAGCGCCGGACGGCGGCCTGGCGCCAGCCCGAGAAGCTGGCCTGCTTCGGTCTCCTGCCCGAGTCGATCAGTCACGAGGGTTACTCGGCGCATCCGGTCCATTCCTACTGGGACGACTTCTTCGCGCTGCGCGGGCTCGGCGATGCTGCCGGCCTGGCCCGCGCCCTCGGCAAGGACGGCGTCGCCGCACGCTGGTCGGCGATGCGCGACGAGCTGCGCGCGGACCTCCTGGCCTCCCTGCGCCGCACCATCGCCGGCCGCGGCCTCGACTACATCCCCGGCTCGGTCGAGCTCGCCGACTTCGATCCCACCTCGACCGCGATCGCGCTGGCGCCGGGCGGCGAGCTGGCCGACCTGCCGGCGGCCGAGCTGCGCCGCACCTTCGAGCGCTACGACCAGGAGCTGGCGCGGCGGCGGCAGGGCGGCGACTGGACCTCCTACACCCCCTACGAGCTGCGCAACGCCGGCGCCTTCGTCCGGCTGGGCTGGCGCGAGCGCGCCCTGCAGCTCCTCGCCGGCATGATGGCGGACCGCCGTCCACCGGGCTGGAACCAGTGGCCGGAGGTGGTCTGGCGCGATCCGCGCTACCCGGGGTTCCTCGGCGACCTGCCCCACGCCTGGGTCGCCGCCGAGTACGTCCGCGCCTTCCTCGACCTGCTGGTCTACGAGCGCGAGTCCGACCAGGCCCTGGTCCTCGCCGCCGGCGTGCCGGCGGCCTGGGCGAAGGGCGCCGGTCTCGCCGTCCGGGGGCTGCGCACTCCCTACGGCACTCTCGACTACTCCCTCGTCGAGAGCGGCTCGCGGGTCCGCCTGCGCATCGGCGGCGGCCTCCGCCTGCCGCCCGGCGGCCTCGCCGTGCAATGGCCCTTCGCAGGGGAGGCCACCGTCAACGGCCGGCCTGCCGCACGCCGGGACACCGGCAGCGCCGCCCCGGGCGAGCTGATCGTGCGCGAGCTCCCGGCGGACGTGCGCCTGGCCCGGCCGCGTGGGTGAAGGTCTGGGGCGAGGCACCCGAAAGCAGGGCCGGCCAGCTGCCCGACCCGGCGGACCGGTCGTTCTAGATCGTCTAAGCTGCCAGGTCGAGCGCCTCGGCGACCAGGGTGTAGGAGCGCACCCGATCCGGGAGGGACTGGGCCAGATTGAGGAAGATGAAATCAGTGGTGCCGAAGGTCTCGCTCAGGGCGCGCAAGCCGGAGCGAAAGGCGGCCGGAGACCCGACCAGAGTGGGCATCACGTACGGGCCATAGGAGGCTGCGATCTCCTTCGCTCTTGCGTCGGTGTCGGCGCAGACGCCGGCGAAGGCGAGACTGCACCGGGGCTCGGGCAGCTCCGAGCTCGGGACGAACCGCGCGCGATAGTCGGTCAGGCACCGGTGAGCGGCGGCGCTCTGCTGTCCGATGAACAGCGAGAAGCAGAAGGCGGTGCCGGCGGCCGCCGCCAGCTCCAGGCTGGAGCTGCTGGAACTCGACCCCAGGAGCCACACCTCCGGCGGTGCCACGCCGACCGGGTTGAGGGAGGTTTCTCCCACGCCGCGCAGGAAGCCCAGCATCTTGCCCACCTTCTCCTCGAACGGCGGCTCGTTCGGCTGGCGGAGGAGGCTCTCGATCACCGGATGGGTGCGCACCCGCGCGATCCCCAAATCGATACGGTCCGGAAAGATCGTGTTGAGGAGCCGGAAGTCAGAAGCAACCTTGAAGGGGCGATAGAGGTTCAGCATGATGCCTGCGGTCCCAATGCGCATATGCCGTGTGATACCAGCGAGGATTGGCAACAGGATCTCCGGGCTCGAGTGAGCAACATCCTTGGTATGGTGCTCCGACAGCCAGTACCGCGAGTAACCCAGGGACTCGACCAGCGGCGCCAGCTCGAGCGTCGCCCAAAGCGCCTCGTCCGGCGGACCGTCGTAGAGCCTGCACAGATCCAGGACCCCAACCGTATACTTTGGCTTCATCTGTGCCTCCTCCCTTTCGGCGCTAGGCGACCACGCCCCGCCCGGTACTCTCATCAAGCGCCGCCGCAGCGGCGGGCGCTGGTAGAGAGGCGTTCAGGACTCGGTCCCATGCCGGTTCCAGGCCGGTTGCCGCGGCGAGCAAGGCCAGGCCGACGCCTGCCGCTCCCATCAAGAAGCCCTTGACGACGAAACGGGTGCCGGCCTCGTCGACGGCAAAGCCGCCACACCACTTGCCTGGCTCGCGCAGTCGCAGCACCTCCGCGAAGCTGGCGAGGGCGGCCTGCCCGAAGAGATCCTCGCCGGTGGCCTGAAAGAGACGGTTGAACAGGTGCCCACGGCCGGCGTGGCCGTGGCAGAGGATCGGGTTCGAGCGGTTGAGCGGTTCGACATCCTCGGGGGGTCTGACGGCCTCGAGTCTCGCGACCTGCAGCGCGCTCGAGACAATGGCCGGGCTGCCGGCCGCGGTGCCGGCGTTGAACAGGGCGACCGCGACGCCGAGATCGCCGTTGCACCAGCCTGATTGCAGCTGCGGACGATCCGTTCCCTCGGCCTCGGGGAAAGCTGCGAGCGCTCCCGCGGGAAGCCTCTGCGCCAGGAGCCATCGCGACGACCGCTCGACGAGCGAAGCCGTTCTCTCGAGGCAGGCTCCTGCCGCGCGCACCTGTGCAAGGGCAGCGGTAACTCCGGCCACGCCGTGCGCGGCCCCAAGCAGGCAGATGCCCGCGGCAAGCTGGCGCTCGAGATCCCCCCGCTGGTGGAGCCGCCGCTCTCGGGCGACGTACTTTTGAGCGATCGCCGGCGCGAGCACCCATGCGATTCCCTCGAGGTCGGAGCGACCGCTGGCTTCGAGCGCGCCGATCACGGTCTCCAAGAGCTCGCATGCGGAGGGAGCGGGCAGCCTTTCGAGCGCGTAGACGCAGATTCCCGCCAAGCCGTTCATCAGCTCGGGAGTCGCGGAGCCCTCCCGCGTCCACTCCATCAGGAGCTGGTCGATCTCGAGACAGCAGTCGTGGTCGCCGGGCTGCCAAAGCCAGTCGTTGACGTGGGACAAGACCCACCCGATCCCGGCGACTCCGCTGAACAGGTCCGGGGCCATGCCAACTTCGGAGAGCGCGCCGAGTGACGCTTCCAGTTCTCCGCGCGCCAGATCCAGCACCAGCGGGCTCTCGAGCACGACGCCGGCATAGGAGAAGAAGAGGCTCAAGCCGGCGCGGCCGTACGCCAGCGAATAGGGCAAGCTCAGTTCATGGCTCGAGACGATCTTGAATTCTGTCTCCGATAGATCTCGGATGATCGCCTCCACGGCTTCGAGCGCCAGCCTCGCATGTGCCCCCTCGAGCAAGGGCCGCCAGGGTCGAGTGCGCCTCGCAGTTGCGTGACCTGGTTTCATTGCCGCACCTTCCTTCGAGATCAGCGTCCGGGACGCCCGGGTGCAACGACCACCGTCGCACCCGGGCGGATGGGTTGTTACTGGACGATCTGGCAGACCTCGACGATGCTGACGCCCGTGTTGCACCCGATGTTGCAGGCGAAGGTGTGGTCGCCGCCGGCCACCCCGGATAGCTCTTCGCGGTTGAGCTTGCGCATGGTCTCACGCTTGAGCTGGAATGCGGGAGACTTCTTCTCGGTCTTCATCAGGTTTACCTTTCCGCTAATGGCTGCGCCGAGATGGACGACACAGCGGAGCCGTACGTACCGCGCCTGCCGTGCCCGCGGAGGGGTACGAGCAGGTTCGCAGCGGCCCAGACCGGCTCTCGGACCACCCGAGAGATCCTTGCCGGCCAGGCTGGCGGCTCCTCAGCCGTCGAGCACCTCGCGGCTGACTTCTCTCGCCCAGACCGCTTGCGAAGCTGTTTATTCCCGAAGACGCCGATGTTGGAGACGCCGCACCGTGCTGGTACGCGGCGCTCCGCAGTTGACAGCCCGCTCGCGCCTCCGCTAGCTTCAGTTCGCGACGTCACCCGCCGACCGCAGGAGCAGAGGAAGGAGCGCCGTGCCCGAGCCCGAGCCCGACCGCAAACTCGAGGGCGCGTTCGAGGACTACCCGCTCACCCGCACCGAGTACATCTCGGCGATGGTGCACTTCTACCGCGGCGAGCGGAGCCGCGCCGACGCCTGGCGCAGCCGGCTCGACCCGACGACGAACTGGGCGGTCGTCACCACCGGCGGCATGCTCTCGTTCGCCTTCAGCCATCCCGAGAACTCGCACGTCACGCTGCTGCTCGCCAACCTCCTGGTGACCGTCTTCCTCGGCATCGAGGCGCGCCGCTTCCGCTACTTCGACGTCTGGCGGGAGCGGGTGCGGATGCTGGAAGAGAACTTCTTCATCCCGATCATCCGCCGCAACCTGGTGAGCCCGCGCCAGGACTGGCGGGAACGGGTGGCCGACGACCTCGACCGGCCGACCTTCAAGCTCACCTTCCTGCAGGCGATCGCCATCCGCTTGCGCTACAACTACATCTGGATCTTCCTGGTGATCCTGCTGACCTGGCTCGCCAAGATCCACCTCCACCCGACGCCGGCGACGACTCCGGCCGAAGCCTTCGAGCGGTTGCGGATCGGTCCGTTCAGCGGCTGGGCGATGCTGGCGCTGGTCGTGACGTTCTACGGCATCGCGGTCGGGCTCGCGATCTGGGGCGGCCGCCTGCCCCATCACGGCGCCATCCACGAGGTGCGAGGGCTGGAGCGCCAGCTGGATCACTGGAAGCGTTAGCTTGGCGCAGCTCTGCTGGCCAGCGGCGTGGGTCGGCTCGCGAGGGTCCATCCCCTCCTGCCCCGCGCCGTCCTCCGCCACGGTGCTTCTCGCACCCCTCTCTGTAGCCATCCCTGACGGGTGGGCGAGCATCTCGCCCGGCCGGGAATGCCGGCTCCGTTGGTCGCGGCTCTCGCGGGAAGAGCCGGTCCGGGCCGGCGAAACGTGGCCTACGACACTTCCGGAGGAGAGAGACGATGCGAATCCGCCGCTCGACGTTCGCGATGACGCTCGCGCTTGGTTCCCTGATCTTCGCCGCCGAGGCGGCGGCGTCGAACCTGATCTACCAGGGCGGCCCGGTCATCCAGGTGGCCAAGGCGGTCCTCATCTTCTGGGGACCGAGCTTCACGAACCCCGCCTCTCCCGACTACGTGTACGCCCAGACCCTGATCGCGTACCGCAACCAGCTCGGCACCACGCGCGAGTACAACGTCATCACCCAGTACTACGAGATCGTGGGCGGGGTCAGGAAGTACATCAAGCTGTCGAACCTGGCCGCGGGGACCCCCGACTGGTTCGACTCGTCGACGCCGCCGGTGAACGTCACGGACGCCATCGCGCAGGGCGAGGTCCAGCGCTACCTCGCGACGCATGCCGTGGACGGCAGCACGATCTACGAGCTCTTCCTGCCGAGCACCTCGTACTCGTCGTTCGACGGCGAGACCTCCTGCGGCGGGCCGAGCCTCGGGTTCTGCGCCTATCACTACGACGTGACCGCTTCCGGATCGACGGTGGTGAAGTACGCCGTGCAGCCCTACCCGAGCTGCAGCGCCTGCCAGGTGTCGGGCTGGAGTGCGATCGAGAACCAGGAGCACTTCGTCGCGTACACCACTCGCGCAACGGTGGTCAACCCGGAGCTCGACTCCTGGTACAACGCCCTGGGCCTGGACGGCGACAGCATCTGCCTGTGGTCGCCCCCGCCCTTCCTCGACAACGGCGGCGCCTATCCTTACGAGTGGTCGAACCTGGCGAGCGGCTGCGTCAAGTGGCGTTAGGCCGGGGGTCGTGGGTCCGTCTCCCGCGGCGTCCCTTTGGGCGAGGGGCCAAAGTCC
>DATNKH010000166.1:0-17943 GCA_035603475.1 Thermoanaerobaculia bacterium | reverse complement strand
GAGCCCGGTCAGCTCGCGCGCCAGGCCGGGCGTCGCCGCGCCGAGCCGCAAGCGGGCGGCGGTCTCCGGCGGCAGCGCGGCGAGCGCCGCGGCGGCCTGCCGGAGCTCCGCGAGCTGGCGCCGATGCTCCGCCTCGCCGTGGCGGTTCCAGCGGTCGCTGTGAAAGAAGAGGACGACGCGCGGACCCGGCTCGCCGAGAGCGTGCAGCCACTCCGCGAACGCCGCGGCCTCGCACTGCGTCGCCACCGTCATCAGGACCAGGTCGCGCCCCGTCAGCTCGCGCTCGACGTGCGCGTGGAGCATCGCCGCGAAGTCGCGCACGCGGTCCGCGAACGAGAGGTCGGTGCGGAAGACCGGGTCGTGCAGCACGGCGCGGACCGCGGGGAGCGCCGCGCGCACCTCGGGCTCGGCCTCGCGGTGGATCAGGACGACCGGCGCGAGCCCGCGCGCGGGCGCCTCGCGCATCAGCCCGAGCGCCTCGTGGAAGCGATGCCCGGAGCGTCCGGCGAGGCGATGGTGGACGGCCACCAGCCGCGGGGCCGCGGCGGGAAGCGGGGACCTCTCGGCCCGTTGCCGTGCGTTGAAGGCGTCGATGCGCGCGTCCACGCGCGGGTAGCCGGTGCGGAGCAGGAAGCCGTCCGCGTCGACGCGGCCGTGGTAGTGGAGGATCACCGGCTCCGTGGCGAGGAGCTCGGGTGTCCGCGCGAGCTGCGGCATGTGGAGCGGGAGATTCAACGCCGCGGGCGCCTCCCGGTACGGGATGGCGCGCGCCGCGACCGCGAGCGCGAGGGCAGCCTGGTTCGCGTGGCGCTCGCATGGGGCCAGCAGGGCGGGGTCGTCCAGCAGGCGGCGGTTGTAATCCCGCCAGGCCGCGGCGAGGTCTCGCGCCAGCGGCGCCGGGACCGAGATCACGCCCGAGTTGAAGTAGGCGATCGTCGGTTCCGGCAGGAGCGTCGTCACGTGGCGCCGCGGCGGGAGCGGCAAGCCGAAGTGGGCGAACAGGCGAACGAAGACGTCGTGCGTCACGGACGGCACGTCCGCGATGGCGGCCGAGAAGACGCTTCCCGGCAGGAGCGGCAACGGGTCGCCGACGAGGAGCGTGTCGCAGTCGAGCAGCAGGAAGAAGGACGCGCCGGTCGTCTCTGCCTCGGCGAAGAACTGCAGCTTGTTGGCGAACGGGCTCCGCGCGTCGAACCGCGGCACGATGCGGACCTCGGCCGCGAGCGCCGCGAGCGCCGCGAGCGCCTCCGGCCGGATGCTCTCGACGGCGCAGACGAGGATCCGTGCCGCCGCCGCCCGCCCGCCGAACCAGCGGATGGAACGCACCAGCCGCAACGTCTGGGCGAGCGACCGGGGCGCGTCCTCGGTGACGCAGCCCATCAGCAGGTCGCCCGGGTCGCCCAGATCGTCAAGATTGCCCGCGCCGGGGCCGCGGCGCAGCCTCCTCCGCGCAAGGGCGGGCGCGCGCGTGGCGCGCAGGCTGAGGCGGCGGACGACGGCGGCGAATCTCCACCAGCCGCGCAGCAGCCGCCAGCCGCGTGTCGCGGCGATCCGCAGCGACGCCGCGTCGCGTTCTCGCAGGCTGTGGTCGAGCTCGGCGGCGCGCGCCTCGAGCTGCCGCACCTCCGCCTCCCGCTCGCTGAGGAGCCATTTCAGCTCGGCATACCAGCCGCGGAGGTGCGGCGGGATCGCCTCGGTGGATTGCTCGCGGCGCAGCGCCGCCGCCAGCAGGTGCTCCGCCGCCGCCTCGATCGGGGCGGCGGCGGCCGCGGCGCGGGGCGCGTCCTCGCCGCCCCTTACGCGCCAATCCGCGGCCTCGCCGAGCCGGCGATGGAGCGCCATGGCACCGGGGATCACCTCGTCCCAGTCGATCTCCGGTGCGGCGAGCCCGAGATGCAGGTCCGGCGCGCGGAAGACGCCGGCGGCGCCGGCCCGGAGGGGGCTCCCGGTCACCGCGGCGAGACGCTCGCACGCGGCGGCCGGGTCCTCCGCCAGCGCCCGCAGGTCCCACAGCTCGCAGCGCTCCGGGTGCTCGCGCCGGAACGCGAGCGCGCGTCCGTTGTAGACCTCCCAGCAGCGGAGCGCGGCGGCCGGATCGGCCGGCGCATCGAGGTCCAGGCCGCGGCGCAGCAGCGAGAGGATCACTGCCACGGGATGCCGGTACAGGAGGAGGAAGCGCGCCTCCGGGAGCAGGTCCGCCCAGAAGTCGAGGAAGAGCGTGGCCCGCGGGTCCTTGAATCCCCAGCGGGGCTTCCCCTGGCGTTGGCGCAGCAGCTCCCGCGCGGCCGCCATCTCCGCCGCCGCCGGGGCGAAGCTGAAGTCGGGCGCGACCGCGAGCGACGCGGCCCCGCGCGCGGCGAGCGCCGCGTCGTGGAGCTCCACGAAGTCGAGATCCTCGAAATGTCCGCCGGGGTTCCCGGGCCCCGCCGCCAGGAGGCGCGCCCCCATGTCGAACCCCGCCTCGCTGGCCAGCGCCGCCAGCAGCGAGGTGCCGGAGCGGTGCATCCCGGCGATGACGAGGATGCGGTGCGCGTCCCCCTGCGGCCCGGAGAGCTTCATCCCGGCGCCGGTCAGTTGAGCCAGGGTCCCGAGCGGGGGCCGTCACCCTGGCCCTTGATCACGCGCAGGCCGCGCCGCCGCCTGGCCCGCTCCAGGTTGCGTTGCAGCCACCAGCGCTCGGCGCGCAGGCGGGTCTGGCGCAGGCCGCGGCCGAAGCCGCCGTCGCGGACGTAGAGGAAGGAGAGGCCCACCGCCGCGCAGATGCCGAGGAAGCCCCCGAGATCATGGCTGGCCAGGTAGCCGATGAAGGCGAACAGGATCTCGAGCCCCAGGAACCAGCGCGCCTCGATCGGCAGCACGAAGAACAGCAGGATCGTGGCCCGCCGGTTGGCGGTGGCGAAGGCGGCGACCAGGATGGCCAGCAGCACGCGCTGGCCCTGCAGCAGCGGGAAGGCGCCCGGTTGCAGGAGCCCGGTGGCGGCCTCCTGCAGCGCGTCGACCGCCAGGGCGAGCGCGCCCGCCACCACCGCGGTGATCAGCACCAGCCGCCAGAAGTGCTTCCTGCCCAGGCCGGCATAGGCGTCGCGGCCGAACATGTACAAGATCAGCAGCTCGACCAGGAACCAGAAGCTCGGGGCACCGTAGCCGATGAATGGGTAGGTGATCAGCTGCCAGACGAACCCCGCGTGCCAGACCAACGGCGTCAGGCGGAGCAGCTCGGGAACCATCCGGGTCGCCGCGAAGAACTGCAGGGCGAAGGTGACGAAGAGAGTGCCGAGGATGATCAGCAGGTCGCGCGGCGGCGCTCCCCCGAGCCCGCCGAAGCCGCCGCCGAAGCCCCCCAGGGTGATGCGGCGGTTGCCGAAGCTCGGGTCTCTGGGGTTCACTCTGGGATCTCGGCAGCACGGCCGGTTGCCCCGGAGCGAGCCGGGCGCGCTCGGTCGCGCCGGGGCATTCTACCCCCCGGGCTGCGTCAGGAGTAACGCACCCAGTGCCAGATCTCCTGCAAGGTCGGCTTCTTGCCGTACATCAAGATGCCGACGCGGTAGACGCGGGCGCACAGCCATACCATGCCGGCGATCGCCAGCAGGCAGAGCGAGTAGGCGGCGGCGATCTGCCAGGCGGACGGCATCTTGGAGGCGATGCGGAGCATCATCACCAGCGGCGTGAAGAATGGGAACAGCGACATCCCGACCGCCAGCGGCGAGTCGGGGTCGTTGAGGATCGGCATCATGAACAGCAGCGGCGGCACGATGAAGACCACCGCCACGGCGGCGAACTGCTGCGCTTCCTGGATGCTGTTGAACGAGGCGCCGATCATGGCGTAGAGCGTCGAGTAGAGGAAGAAGCCCAGCAGGAAGAGCACGAAGAGGTGGACGATCACCGCCCCTGGCACCTCGGGCAGGGTGAGGCCGGCCGGCAGGGTCAGCAGGACCCCCAGGATGGCGGGAGTGGTGAGGACCAGCGCGGTGGCGACCCAGATCGCGAGCTGGGTGAGCGCCACCAGGCAGATCCCGACCAGCTTGCCGGCCATCAGCTCGGTGGGTCGGATGGCTGCGGCGATCACCTCGACGATACGCGAGCTTTTCTCCTCGATCACACCCTGCATGACCTGCTGGCCGTAGATGACGATGACCATGTATAGAGTGAAGCAGAGGCCGAAGGCGAGCATGAAGCCGCCGATGCCCTGCTCGGCGCGGCTGCCGGTCGCGGAGATCCGGATCGTGCTGAGGGCGACGGGCCGCGTCAGCTCGGCGATCTTGGCGGTGTCGAGCCCGACGGCGCGCAGGCGCCACTGGCTCACGACCCTCGAGATGCGGGTCCTCAGCACTTCCTGCGTGACCACGTTCGACAGGCTCTCGGCGTGGTACTCGAAGCGGTTGTCGCGCAGCCCGTCGGGCGTCAGCCAGACCCAGGCTCCGATCTCCTTGGCCCGCACCCGGCGGTCGAGCTCGGCGCGGCGCGCGGCCGGATCGGGTCCGGGCGGGACGATCTGCACCTCGAAGCGCACGCCGCCCTCGTCTCGCGCGCGATGCTCGCGTTGTTCGCCGATAGCCGCGTCGGGCTCCGTCAGGGCGGCCGCCAGCTGGCGGCCGAGGCCGGCGCCGGTCTCGTCGACGATCGCCAGGCGCTGCTGGGACTTCGTCCTCGACGCCGCCAGGGCCGGACCCAGGATCATCGCGCCCATGAACTCCGGCAGCAGCGCGGTCGCGATCCAGAAGCCCTTGCTCTTGAGGCGGGCGAGGTACTCGCGCTTGGCGACGATGAAGGCGTGCTCAAGCCGCATCGCGCACCGCCTTGATGAAGATGTCCTCGAGGTCCGGTTCCTCGCTGCGGAATTCCTGCACCTCGAGGAACTGCACCAGCTGGCGCAGCAGCTCGGAGCTCGAGGCGCCGGGCGCGAGCAGCAGCCGGACGCTGGCGGGCCGCGGGTCCGCAGGGTCCAGCGGCTCTTGCGGAATGGCGACCTCGACTCCGGGCAGGGCCTTCACCCGCTCGAGGTCGCCGGCCGTGGCCGGCGCCACCAGCCGGTAGGAGTTGCCGCCCGCCCGGCGCTTGATCTCCCGGAGCTCGCCGGCGAGCACGAGGCGGCCGTGCGAGATCAGCCCGATGTGGTCGCACAGCTTCTCGGCCTGCTCCATGCCGTGGGTCGAGAACAGGATCGTCCGGCCCTGCCGGCGATACTCGAGCAGCAGCTCCTTGAACAGTCCCTGGTTGATCGGATCGAGCCCCGAGAACGGCTCGTCGAGGATCAGGATCTCGGGCTGGTGCAGGAGGGTGCCGATGAGCTGCACCTTCTGCTGCATGCCCTTGGACAGCTCCTCGACCTTCTTGCGGCCCCAGTCCGCCAGCTCGACGCGCGCCAGCCAGGCCTCGACGACCGGCAGCGCCTGGCGGCGCTTCAGCCCATGGATCTCCGCCAGGAAGAGCAGCTGGTCGATCACCGTCATCTTGCGATACAGGCCCCGTTCCTCCGGCAGGTAGCCGATGCGCCGCAGGTCGCCGGCCAGGCGCGGGCGCCCGAACAGCAGGATCTCGCCCGAATCCGGGGCGAGGATGTCCATGATCATGCGTAGGGTCGTGGTCTTGCCCGCGCCGTTCGGACCCAGCAGGCCGAAGATGACGCCCGCCGGCACCGCCAGCGAGAGACCGGCCACGGCGACGAAATCGCCGTAGCGCTTCTCCACGTCGCGCAACTCGAGGCTGGCTGTCATGCGTTCCTCCCGGCCATACTCTACGCGTCCTGCGGGCGAAAGATCTGCCGCGCCCCCGCCGGCCCGCAACTTTTCGCCGGCCGCCGCCGTATAGACGGTGAGCCCTCAGCATCGCTGACGCTCGCTACCGCTCGCAACCAGTTGCAGCCAGTTGCAGCCATTCGTAACTACTTGCAGCAGGAGGATCTCATGATCGTTCGTAAGACGCTCGCATCGTTGCTGCTGACCGGCTTCGCCGCGGCGGCGCTGTCCGCTCAGACTGCCGACGAGGTGGTCGAGAAGTACATCCAGGCCAAGGGGGGCAGGGACAAGATCAAGACCGTGAAGACCCTGCGCTTCAGCGCCAAGATGTCGATGGGGCAAGGGATGGAGGCCCCCGTGGTCATGGAGCTGGTGCCTCCTGAGCACAAGGTGCGCATGGAGTTCACCATCCAGGGCATGACCGGCATCCAGGCCTATGACGGCACCGGCGGCTGGCAGATCATGCCGTTCCTGGGCAAGACTGATCCCGAGCCGATGACCGGCGACGACCTCAAGGAGGCCAAGGAGAACGCCGACCTGCTCGAGGGACCGCTCTACAACTACAAGGACAAGGGCAACAAGGTCGAGTACCTCGGCAAGGGCGACCTGGAAGGCACGCCGGTGCAGAAGCTCAAGCTGACCCAGAAGGAAGGCGACGTCACCACCATCTACCTCGACGCCGACAGCTACCTCGAGCTCAAGAACGAGACGACGCGCACGATCCGCGGGCAGGCGACCGACATCGAGACGACGTTCGGCAACTACAAGCAGGTCGAGGGGTTGACCATGCCGTTCAACATGGAGACCAAGATGAAGGGCGCAGCCGGCCCGCAGGTCATCACCATCGACAAGATCGAGGTGAACATCCCCATCGCGGCGAACCGCTTCGACGCGCCGAAGGTCGAGAAGAAGAAGGAAGCGCCGAAGGACGCCGCGCCGCCCAAGCCCTGACGCCAACCCGGTCCCGCACCCATGCGAGACAGGGCGAGACAGCGCGAGACAGCGCGCGAGACCGCCCGCGGGACCGCCGCCGTCCCCCGCAGCAGCCGCGAGCCATCGAAGGCTCGCAGGGAGAAGACATGTTCGTGCTCAAGAAGGATGACGTGAAGCAGGCCGGCGCCGCCCTCCTCTTCCTGGCCGTGGCCGCCGGCCTCGGATGCCTCGCCTCGCCGGCTGCGGCCGCACCGGCAACCCCGGCCACCCCGGCAGCCCCGGCAATTCCGGCAGCAACGGCAGCTCCGGCAACGGGGGCCACGCCTCCCGGCCCCGCGGCAGCCGCGACGGCCATGACCGCAGGGGTGGAGCTCGACTCGTACTCGTTCGGCGGGCTCGAGGCGCGGGCGATCGGGCCGGCGGCGACCGGCGGCCGCATCGCGGCGATCGACGCCGTGGCGGACGAGCCGCTGACCGTCTACGTCGGCTCGGCCGGCGGCGGCGTGTGGCGATCGCGCGACGGCGGCACCACCTTCCGCCCGGTGTTCGACGAGCACGCCCAGTCGATCGGCGCCGTCGCCGTGGACCCCGGCAACCCCAAGACCGTGTGGGTGGGGACCGGCGAGTCCTGGACGCGCAACAGCGTCGGGGTGGGCGACGGCATCTACCGCTCGACCGACGGCGGCGACAACTGGGAGCGCCGCGGCCTGGAGAGCTCGGAGCGCATCGCCCGCATCCAGATCCATCCGCGGGACGGCAACACCGTCTTCGCCTGCGTCACCGGCCACCTGTGGAACGACAGCGAAGACCGTGGCGTCTACAAGACCACCGACGGCGGCAAGACCTGGAAGCGGACCCTCTACGTCAACCCGGGCACCGGTTGCTCGGACCTGGCGATGGATCCCCAGGAGCCGCGCATCCTCTACGCCGGCATGTGGCAGTTCCGCCGCTACCCCTGGGCCTTCAGCTCGGGCGGGCCGGGCAGCGGCCTGTACAAGAGCACCGACGGGGGCGAGACCTGGAGGCCGCTGACCCGGGGCCTGCCCGCCGGGCAGAAGGGGCGCATCGCCGTCGCCATCGCGCCGTCGCGCTCCGCCGTCGTCTACGCCCTGGTCGAGAGCCGCAACACCGCGCTCTACCGCTCGGACGACACCGGCGAGAGCTGGACGGAGGTCAACTCCGCCTTCAACCTGCAGGTGCGCCCCTTCTACTTCGCGCGCATCGTCATCGACCCCGCCGATTTCAACACCATCTACAAGCCCGGCCTGTTCCTGACCGTGAGCACCGACGGCGGCAAGACCTTCGGCTCGCCGTTCAGCGGCAACGGCGTCGCCAACGGCCCGCACAGCGATCATCACGCGCTGTGGATCAACCCGAAGGACCCGCACCAGATGCTGCTGGGCACCGACGGCGGCGTCTACCTGTCGGTGGACCGGGCACACACCTGGCGCTTCCTCAAGGCGCTGCCGGTGTCGCAGTTCTACGAGGTGAGCTACGACATGGCGCAGCCCTACAACGTCTACGGCGGGCTGCAGGACAACGGCTCCTGGATGGGCCCGTCGCGCGGCGTCAGCGGGATCATGAACAAGCAGTGGCGCAACATCGGCAACGGCGACGGCTTCTACGCGGTGAGCGATCCGGCCGATCCCGACGTGGTCTACGTCGAGTTCCAGGGCGGCCACGTCTCCCGCGGCTCGCTGTCGACCGGGGCGGGCAAGGACATCCAGCCGCTGCCCGCCGCCGGCGATCCCGAGCTGCGCTACAACTGGAACACGCCGATCGCCTTGAGCCCGACGCGGCCGGGCACGGTCTACGTCGGCAGCCAGTTCCTCTTCCGCTCGCGCGACCGCGGCGAGTCGTGGGAGCGCATCTCGCCCGACCTCACCACCAACGACCCGCGCAAGCAGCAGCAGGGCCTCTCGGGCGGACTGACGATCGACAACTCGAGCGCCGAGAAGTACACCACCATCTTCGCCATCGCCGAGTCACCCCGGGATGCCAACGTCGTCTGGGCCGGCACCGACGACGGCAACCTGCAGCTGACCCGGGACGGCGGCGCCACCTGGACCAACGTCGGGCGCGCCATCCCGGGCCTGCCGCCGGGCACCTGGGTGTCGAAGGTCGAGGCGGGACACCGCGATGCTGGAACCGCCTTCGTCACCTTCGACAACCATTACAACGGCGACATGAAGACCTATGTCTACAAGACTGTCGACTTCGGCAAGAGCTGGCAGTCGCTGGCCGGGCCCGGCGTGGCCGGGTTCGCCCACGTGGTGCGCGAGGACCTCGAGAACCCCGACCTGCTCTTCCTGGGGACCGAGCTCGGCCTCTTCATCTCGATCGACGACGGCGGCCACTGGGCGCGCTTTGGCGCCAACCTGCCGCCGGTCTCGGTCTGGGACGTGGCGATCCACCCGCGCGAGTCGGACCTGATCATCGCCACGCACGGCCGCGGGATCTACATCCTCGACGACATCACGCCGCTGCGCAAGCTCACCCGCGAGGCCCTGGCGGCCGATTTCGCGCCGCTGCCGTCGAAGCCCGCGATCGAGGTGCTGTCCGCTTTCGTGCAGGATTTCCCGGGCGACGACGAGTTCGTGGGCGCCAACCCGGCGGAGGCGGCCTCGATCTGCTACTACCTGAAGAAGCGCCACATCCTGGGCGAGCTGAAGGTCGAGGTCTACGATGCCTCGGGCAAGCTGATCTCGACCTTGCCCGGCGGCAAGCGGCGCGGCATCAACCGGGTCGCCTGGCCGATGCGGCTGCCCGGCCCCAAGCTGCCGCCGGCCAACTCGCTGGTCGTCGATCAACCGGCGATCTTCTTCGGCCCGCGGGTGCCTCCCGGGACCTACACCGTCAAGGTGATCAACGGCAACCAGACCTACACCAGCCAGGTGCAGCTGCAGCCGGACCCGCGGTCGAAGGCCTCCGAGGAGGACCTGGCGCTGCAGAACCGGACCGTGATGGCGCTGTACGGCATGCTGGCGGACCTCACCTACACCGCGGATTCGGCGGTGGACGCCCGCAACCAGGCGAAGCAGCGCGCGGCGGGCCTGCCCGCCGGCTCGCCGCTGCGGCGCCAGCTCACCCAGGTCGCGGAGCAGCTCGACACACTGCACCAGTCGCTGGTGGCGACCAAGGAAGGCGGCTGGCTCTCCGGCGAGGAGGAGCTGCGCGAGAAGCTGGCCAACCTCTACGGCGGGGTCAACGCCTACGAGGGGCGGCCAACGCGTTCGCAGCTCGACGAGGTCAAGGTGCTCGCGGGGCGCCTCGACGACCTGTCCGGCCGCGTCACCGCGGTCGAGAAGGGGCCGCTTGCCCAGGTCAACCGCGCCCTGGCGGCGGCGAAGCTGCAGCCGATCGCGGTGATGGAGCGCAAGGACTGGGAGAAGAAGCAGGCGGCGGGTGGCGGCGGCCCGGCGGGAAGGCCGAGCCCGCGCACCCTTTTGGGTGCGACGCCCGCCCTGGCCGCGATGCCGTGGGGCCTCGGGCGCCTGCTCGCCGCGGCCGCGAGCATGGCGGAGGGAGCGGGGGAGGTGGACTGAGGGGCGGCCACGCAGCCCACCGCCGGCAGGCCGCTGCCCACCGCCGGCGGACGCCTGATGCGACAAAGGGGACCATGGGGTCCCCTTTGTGCTATTTGGCCGCCGCCTGAGGGCGGCGGGGCTCGGCGGATATCGGAAGGCTTGCGGGGGGGCCAGACGTCAGGCCAGGCCCTGGCGGCGCTCCTCGGCCAGCTTGCGCAGGATCTTCTTGCGGGCCTGGACGGCCTTGCGCTTGCGCTTCACCGAGGGCTTCTCGAAGTGCTGACGCTTCCTGAGCTCGGTCAGGATCCCCGACTTCTCGACCTTGCGCTTGAACCGGCGGAGCGCGTTCTCGAAGCTCTCCTCTTCGCGCACATGCACAACAGGCATCTCGGACTCACCTCTCTTCTGTTCCAGATTTCCCGGCGTCCAGACACCGAGGCCAGGGACAGGAATGCTCGCTCAAGTGCTGCCGAAAGTCAAGGTGGTGGTGGGTCCGTGCGCGAGACTCCAACCCCTCCTGCCAACGGATCCACCACCGTCCTGTTCAGTGCCTTGCCGGTCGCGCCGGTCGCGTCGGTCGCCGGAGCCGGCGAGACCGGCGGCGGGCTTGGTGCGGGTAGGGCGTTCCAGTCGCAGCGATAGACGGTCAGCTTGCCGGCGCGCTTCTCGAACCAGACCGCGGCCGCGGTGCCGCTCGCGTCCCTGGGGTAGAACCAACCGACGACTCCCTGGTCGGCAAAGCTGTGGACGTCGTGGACGTTCGGCGGCCCGAGGGCGGCGCGGACCTGCTCCGCGGTCATGCCGGGGGCGGCGCGCGCGAAGCGTCCGGCGCTCATGTAGCGCGCCGCCTGGGCCCGCGCCAGCTCCTCGCGCAGGCGCGGGTTCTGTGGATCGCCGGCCAGTGCCGCTTCGTAGATCTCCCAGGCGCGGCGGTAGTCGCCGCCGCGGGCGATGAACTCGTGCGCGGCGGCGATCTCCTCGTCGCTCTTCATGCGGATCGCGGCAAGCTGGCGCGCCGCCAGCGGCGCGCCTTCCACCGGCGGGTTGGCGTTGATGTAGGCGACCAGGCGGCGCCCGAATTGCTGCGCGAGGGCATCGGCCTCGCGGGCCAGCCGGTCGCGGGGCGAGAGCGCCTCGGCGGCAGCGGCGGCGCCTGGCGCGGGCGCGGGCGCCGCGGGTGCCTCTCCGGCTCCGCCGAGCGCCGCGAGCTGGGCGCGCTCGGCGTCGAGGCGTTGCTTGGCCGCCAGGAGCCATGCCCATTCGGCCTCGGCGCCTGGCGGCGCCGGCTGGCGATCGGGCCGCGGATCAGCGTGGCAGGCGGCCGCCGCCAGCGCGATCAGCAGAGCGAGGGCGATCAGCGCTGCCCATCGCACCCGTCGTGGCCAGCGGAGACATCGGAGACGCCGGAGACATCGGAGACATCGGACACATCGGAAAGCACCGCGCTCGTTCGCGGCTGGCTCAGCCGGCGGTGCCGGCGCGACGGTCTGACTGCCTTGCCCCATACTCTGCTGCCTGCTGCCCGCTGCCCCTCCCGGGGAGGGCGAAGCTAGCACAGCGCGGCGAGCCGGAACAAGGCTCGCGGGCACCCGGACGGCCGCGAGCGCGGCGGCGGCTAAGCCCTGATCTGACAGGGCTTTTGCGCCTGCTTTGCCTTGACACGGCGGAACGGCTACAGAATAATCGAGGTCCTTTAGAACGCGCGCCATGACGGTGCCTGAAGGAGACCCTGCGGCCTTTGACGGCCCCTGCGATCATCGGCGGAGAGCCTAGGATGTCTTTCGTAGAAAAAGTCGAGCAGTGGAATCGAGAGATCGCCGGCTCGTTCGATCGGGCCTTCTCCGACCTGCGACGGCAGCTGCAGGAGCGGGTGCGCGAGAGCCACCAGGACCTGGACCGCAGGATCGAAGCCTTCGCGCCGCCGCTGCCGGTGCTGGCTCACGAGGACCTGGCCCCGGCTGCGGACCACCTTCGTGGCGAGGCCCGCGCGGGCGCTCTCGGCCAGCTGCGTGACGCCCTGGCGGCGCTCGACCGGGCGCGCAGCCAGTCCGCGGTGCTGGCCGCCCTGATCGCCGGCACCGCACCCTTTGCCTCCCGTGCCGCCCTGCTGCTCAGCCGCGGCGGCGAGCTGCGCGGGTGGGGAGGCCAGGGCTTCGGCGACGCCGAGCACCGGTTGCCGGACCTGACGCTGACGCCGCGAGCCGGCAGCCCGTGGGGCGCTGCCAGCGGTGCCGGCGCTGGCGGCGCTGCCGGCGCTGGCGGCGCTGCCGGCGAGCACCCCGCGGCCGGCCCGGTCCAGCTCTCGGCGGCCGAGTGCGCGGTGCTCTGCGGGCGGATCGAGAGCCCGGTGCCGTCGTTCGGGGTGCTCGTGCCGCTGGTGCTGCGTGACCGCACGGTCGCGGTCCTCTACGCGGACCAGCTGTCCGAGACTCCCGAGATGCCGGAGCGGGGTGACGCGGCGCCCGGCCAGGCGAGCGCTCTCTCCCTGCCGGCGTTGCAGAGCCTGGTCTACGTCGCGGCGCTGGCGATAGAGTCGCTGCCTTTCCGGCAGCGGGAGACCACCGCCACGCTGCAGCCCGCGCCGGCCGCGCGCAGGGAGGGCGACGCGGGCGAGGCGGGCATGCCGGCGGTCGCGGCTGCCGCGGCGGCAACGGTGGCCACGGCCGCGGCGGCGCCAACGGCGGCCGCGCCGGCACCCGCGGCTGGCGAGACGATCGCCGAGGCCCCGGCCGAAGGCGTCGAAGGTGTCGCAGGCGTCGCAGGCGCGGTGGCCGCTGGGCCGGCCGGTACCCCTGCGGTGGCAGCAGCACCCGCGGCGCCGTTCGAGGAGCCGGCGGCGAAGGAGCCCGCGCCGGAAGAGCCCGCGCCGGCCAGTGTCGAGACGCCGCCGGCTCCCGACACCTCGGCGGCTGAGACCTCGTCGACCGCGGCGCCGGCCGTGGCACCGGGCACGCCCTTCACGGTGACCCCGGCGACGCTCTACGACGCGCCCAGAGTGCCGGTGTTGAAGGAGACCGCGGAGATCCCGACCAGACCCCTGCGGCCCGTGCCGCCGCTGTCGCCGGCGGTCGCCGCGAGCACTCCGCGCGGCGCCGAGTCGCCCTATCTCGACGAAGCCGCGGCCTCCGGCGGGCCCGCTGCCACCACGGCGATCGTGCCGGGGATCGGCGCTGCCGCGTCCCCTGCTGCGACTGCCGCGACGGCTGCGACTGCCGCGGCCGCGCCGGCGGGAGCCGGCGAGCACGAGACCGTGCTCTTGCCGCGCACCGGGCTGCGCGACGCCGCGGGCTCGCCATGGGGGAGAGGGAGAGGGGCCGAGGCGGCGCAGACGCCGGGAGAGGGCGCGGGCGCGCAGGGTCTGGCGGGCGTGCCGGAGGCCCCGGAGACACGGGAGACCCCCGAGACCCCGGAGATCCCACAGATCCGCGAGGCCCCCTCCCCGATCACGTCGCTCCCCCCCGTGACCTCCGACACTCAGGCCACCGCCGCCGCTCCTCATGTCCCCGCCGGCCTGGGCACCCTGCGCGCCGTGCCGTCCGTGCCGCCTAAGGCCGCGGCCGGCCCCGGCTCGGCTGATGTCTCCGGCGTGACAGCCGGCACGAACCCCGGCACCATCCTCCCTCCTCCCGCCATGACTCCCCTGGCGCCGGTATCGCCGGCATCGCCGTTCTTCGAGCCGCTGCGCACCGGGCCCCTGGGCTCGGGCACCCCGGAAGTGCGCCCGCCGAGCGGCGTGCAAGGGCCGGGCTGGGCGTTCGCCACCACCCGGATCCAGGCGAGCTCGAGCGAGGAGGCGCTGCACGAGGAGGCCCGGCGGCTGGCGCGTCTTCTGGTCAGCGAGATCAAGCTCTACAATGAAGAGCAGGTCGAGGCAGGGCGCCGCAATCGCGACATCTACGAGCGCCTGCGGGAGGACATCGACCGCTCCCGCCAGATGTACGAGGAGCGGGTCGAGCCGCGCCTGGTGAAGTCGACCGACTACTTCTACCAGGAGCTGGTCCGCATCCTTGCCGCGGGCGACTCGAAGGCGCTGGGGATCTAGGGGATTAGCATCGCGGGCGGCCGCCCGCCGAGGTAGTGAAGTTGCACACCGTGAGCAGTCGAAGTCCGCGCCTTAGCCTGACCGTCGCCTCCTGCCTGCTCTGCCTGCCGCTGCTGCTGGGCTCCGCCCAGCCGCGGACCCCCGATGCCGGCGCCGCCGCCGACAGCGCGGTGATCTCGCCGAGCGCCGCCCGCACGTTCCGCGGCGCCGCCGCGGCGATGCGCCGCCACGACTGCGCCGCCGCCCTGAGCGACCTGGCGCCGCTCGCGGCCGGCAGCGGGCCCGGCCAGGCAGTGGCAGGTCTCGTGACCGGGTTCTATGCCCACGCTTGCGGGCAGGCGGCGCTGGCCGAGGAGCGGTTGTTCGCCGCGCGCCTGCAGGG
Organism: Thermoanaerobaculia bacterium; assembly: GCA_035603475.1. GTDB lineage: Bacteria > Acidobacteriota > Thermoanaerobaculia > Multivoradales > UBA5704 > JASLEW01. The sequence continues at coordinate 3,324 of DATNKH010000166.1, read as the reverse complement.
CGGCCCGCTCGAAGATTGGCGGCTCTTCCTGCTCAGCGAGGACGCCCGCGCCCGCGGCCACGTGCTGGTCGCCCGCGTCGCCCTCGCCAAGCTGCTGGGCGACTACCCGAAGTCGCCGCTGCGCCCGCGGGCGATGGTGCGGGCGGCGGCTCTCGACTGGGAGCGGTCCGACGCCGAACGCGCCCTGGCGCTGGTGCGGCAGGCCCGGCGAGAAGGGCTGGGCGGCGAGGAGAGGACCAGGCTCGATGCGCTGGCCTGGGAGATCGGCACCCGCCTCGGCGACTCCAAGATCCGCGCCGAGGCGGCCCGCGAGTTGCTCGTCTCGTCGCCCTTGATGGCGGCCCAGCTCGGAGTCGCCGAGGTCTTCCGCCGCCCCAATGGCACTCTCTCCCTGGCGGATTCGCTCACCGTGGCGCAGCTCAAGCAGCGGGCGGCGGCGCTGCTCGCACTGCAGCTCGCGCCGAACGCCCTGGCCACCCTCGACGCGATCGCCCCGTCCGACCGCGATCTGCAGTGGGTGCTGCTCGAGGCCGACGTGCTCACCCGCGACCATCGCGGCCAAGACGCCCTGGCGCTGCTACGGCCGCTGCAGAGCAACGAGAGCGGACGCGCCGCGGGCCGCGAGACCCCCGCGCGTGCCCGCCGCGAGGCGCAGCCGCTCTCCCGGGGGGAGTCGATGGCGGCGCTCGAGTGGGCGCTGGCGCAAGCTGCCGACGATGCGGCGGCGGCCCAACGCGGACGTTCGAAGCGCGTCCAGGCGGAGCGCCGCAAGCTGCGCCTGGCCGCCCAGCTCCACCTGCGCAGCGTCACCGAGCTCGGCGCCGATCCCGGGCTGTCGATCCGCGCCCTGCGCGCGCTCTATGCGCACCTGATCGAGGGCAACCTCCTCGATCCGGCGATCGAGGCCCTGCGCCGGCTGCGCGCCCTGGACAGCAGGGACTTGACCGGCGTCAACGTCCTCTGGGGACGCGGCTGGCAGGACTTCATCCGGCGCGACTACTCGGGCGCGGTCCGCTACTGGACCGAGCTCGACAAGCTCTATGCGGACGACAGCTCCGGGCGCCGCGCCAGTTACTGGATCGCCCGCTGCTTCGAGGCGCAGGGGAATCGCGACCGTGCCCGTCAGCTGTATTCCGAGCTCGCCGCGGCCGATACGACCGATTTCTACCGCCGCAACGCCCTGGAACGCCTGGCGCGCTGGAAGGCGCCGCCGCCGGAGTCGGAGGCGCGCACCGCCGAGCCCTGGCCCGACGATCCGGCGCTGGTGCGGGCGCAGCTGCTGAGCGACCTCGGCCTCGACGACCTGGCGCAAGTGGAGCTCGACCTGGTGCGTGCCCGTTCCCAGGGACCGTCGCCCCGGGCGGAAGCGGCCTTGCAGGCGGTCATCCTGGCCCGGCGCGGCGAGCGCCGCAAGAGCGTGCTGGCCATCCGCGACGCCTTCCCCGCGCTCGGCGGGCCCTTCCAGGCCGCGGTGCCCGAGGAAGCGCTCAAGCTCTACTACCCGCTCGACTACGAGCAGCCGATCCGCGCCGCCGCGGTGGCCAACGCCCTGCCGCCGGCGCTGGTGTTCGGCGTCATCCGCCAGGAGAGCGCTTTCGACGCCAGCGCCCAGAGCTGGGCCGGGGCGAGCGGGCTGATGCAGCTCATGCCCGGCACGGCCCGCGAGCTCGCACGCGGTCTGGGTCTCGGCTGGTCGCGCGAGCGGCTGATCGAACCGGCCTGGAACGTCCGGGTCGGCGCCTCCTACCTGCGCCAGGTGATGGCGATGTTCGACGGCAACGTCGAGCTGGCGCTGGCCGGCTACAACGGCGGCCCGTACCGCATCAAGCGCTTGTGGCGTGAAGCCGGCAACCACGATCTCGACCGCTTCCTCGAGGGCCTGTCGATCGAGGAGTCGAAGGTCTACGTCAAGCGCATCCTGGTCCTCTCCGACAGCTATCGCCGGCTCTATCCCCATGCCGCCGGCTAGGTCCCCGTCGGAAACACGCCCGCCGACAGCCGCACCGTCTCCACCTCCGCCCTGCCAGCCGCGGCCGCTCGCACGGGCCGCGATCGTCGCGCTGCTCACGATCATGGCGCTGGCCGCGCTGGCGGCGCTGGCGGCGCTGGCGGCGATCACCGCGCTCGGCGGCTGCGGACCCATGCGGCCCCCGAACCGCGGCGGCCCGGTGGTGCTGATCACTCTCGAGGCGCTGCGCGCCGACGTCGTCAGCGGTCTCGGCGGCGAGCCCGGACTGACGCCGAACCTGGCGGCGCTGATCAGGCAAGCCGACTGGGCGGGCCGGGCGGTCGCCCCGTCGAGCTGGGGCGTGCCGGCCATGGCGACCTTGTTCACCGGCCTGTCACCGTGGCAGCACCATGCGGTGCTCGATGGCGACGACGCCCACCTGGCGCAAGACCTGGTGACGCTGCCGAAGGTGTTCAAGGCGCTCGGTTATCACACCACCGGCTTCGCGGGCGGCCACTGGTACACGGCCGCCTTCGGCTACGATCGCGGGTTCGACAGCTTGGACGAGGTGGGCAGGAACCGCGACGCCGCGGAGCACCTGTCGTCGCTCGCGGAAGGCAAGGAGCTGGTCTGGGTACACATGCCCGAACCCCAGGCGCCCTATGTGCGTCGCGACTGGCTCTTGCCCCGCCTCGGCCGTGCCGATCGCGCCGACTTGCCGCAGACCGTCGAGCCCGTGGACCTCCTGGCGGCCTCCAACCCCGAGGTCCCGGCGCCCCCGGCGTTGCGGCAGCGCCTGGGGTCGATGTACCGGCTCAACGTGGCATGGGCCGACGAGAAGGTCGGGCGACTGCTCGACGCGCTGCGCGCCAGCGGCCAGTGGGAGCGTGCCCTGATCGTGGTCACCTCGGCGTTCGGCGAGGAGCTCGGCGAGCGCGGCGCTTTCGGTCACGGCGGCGACCTCGAGCGGGAGAGCATCGAGGTGCCGCTGATCGTGAAGCTGCCGAGCTGGTGCCGCCGCCCCATGGTGCCGCCCGCGGGGCAACGGATCGCGCTGGCGCGGGTCTGGGCGACCCTCGTCGAGGCCGCCGGCGGCAAGCCGGCGCCGACGCCGGCATCCAGCCTGTTCCGGGCCGCGCCCGCGGGCGTGCTCTCCGAGCTCTATCTCGGCAACGGCGTCAACCTCTACTCGCTGGTCGAAGGTGACGACCAGCTGCTCTGGCAAGCCCGCTTCGCTCCACCCGAGCCACGGCTCTACCGCGCCAGCCTCGCAGCGCTGGCCGGGACCGGCGGCGCCAACCCGCGGGACAGTCTCGGCGTCATCGCCGCCCGCCTCTTCGAGGGCTTCGAGGTGACGCCGCCGCTCGGCGGGCTCG
>DATNKH010000165.1:0-21383 GCA_035603475.1 Thermoanaerobaculia bacterium | reverse complement strand
AGGAGTCAGCGGCCGGCCTTCCGGGACGAAGTTCCAGAAGGTGTCGTCGCCGGCCAGGGGCAGCTCGCTGACCATGCCGGCGCTCGCCACCCCGGGGACGGCGGCGAGGCGCTGCAGCACCTGGTCGAAGAACCGCGCGATCGGCCCGGGTCCGGGATAGGCGGCCGGCGTGACGGTGAGCTTCATGGTCAAGACGCCGTGGGGCCGGAAGCCGGGGTCGACGCGGAAGAGGCGGATGAGGCTGTTGGTCATCAGCCCGGTACCGATCAGCAGCACCACGGCCAGGGCGAGCTCGCCCACCACCAGCGCCGCGCGCACCCGCCGGCGCTTGACGCCACCCGTGCCGCGCGCGCCGATGCGCAGCAGTTGGTGGAGGTCGGTCCCGTAGACGGAGAGCGTGGCGGCCAGCGCCAGCGCCAGGGCGATGAGCAGCGACACGGCGAGCGCCACGCCCAGCGCCGGGACCTCGAGCCGCACCTCTTCGAGGCGCGGGATCCCGGGCCCGGCGGTGAGGACGAAGAGGCGCACCGCCCACCAGGCGAGCAACGAGCCCAGCGCGCCGCCGAGCAGGGCGAGTGCCAGGCTCTCGATCAAGAACTGCCGCATCACCCGCGGGGCGCCGGCGCCCAGGGCGGTGCAGACGGCGACGTCGTGCTGCCGTCCCAGGGCGCGCAGCAGGAAGAGGTTGACGACGTTGAGGCAGGCGATCAGCAGCACGCCCGCGGCCGCGCCCAGCAGCAGCCACAGCGGCCTGGCGACGTCGCCGACGATGACCTGCGCGAGCGGCTCGATCTCGAGGCCGAGGTCCCTGTCCGCCTGCGGGATCTCCCGCCCGAGCTGGACGGCGGCGCCCGCCAGCTCCTGCCGCGCCCGGGCCATCGTCGTGCCCGGCCCGAGGCGGCCGACGACCCTCAGGATGCGTGCCCAGGGGTTCGCCTTGACCGGATCGCCGGGGTGCAGCACCAGCGGCAGCCAGATCTCGCTGCGCGAGCTCGGGAAGTGGAAGTCGTCCGGCAGGATGCCGACCACCGTGGTGGGCCGGCCGTCGAGCCTCAGCGCCCTCCCGACCAGGCCCGGGTCCGCGCCGCAGCGCTGCCGCCAGAAGCCCTCGCCGAGCAGCACCACCGGCTCGGCGCCGGGACGCTCGTCGGCCGCGACGAAGGCGCGCCCCGCGATCGCCCTGCGGCCGAGCAGCGGGAAGAGGTCGTGCGTGACCAGCGCCGCCTCGACCTTCAAGGGCTCGCCGGCGCCGGCCAGCTGCACGCTCTTGGACGGATAGATCGCCGAGAGGCGCTCGACGCCGCGCACGCGCTCGCGCAAGGCGATGAAGTCGGGCACCGAGACCGGCGCGCCCGAGGGCTCGCCGCGGTCGGAGCGCAGGCTCTCCGAGATCTCGACCAACCGGCCGGCGTCCGCGTAAGGCAGCGGCCGCAGGACGATCGCGTCGACGACGCTGAAGACGGCGGCTGTGCAGCCGATCCCCAGGCCGAGAGTGAGGATCGCGGTGAGGGTGAACCCGGGAGTGCGCGCCAGGGCCCGCAGACTGAAGCGGAAGTCCTCACCCATGCCCGACTCCTTACCCGCCGCCTGCCGCCGCCCGCGCCCTCAGCTCTCCAGCCCGGCGCGGAAGGCGTAATGCATGATGTCGGCGTTGGTCTTGAGGTTCATCTTCTGCAGCACCCGGGAGCGGTAGGTGCTCACCGTCTTGACGCTCAGGTGGAGCTCGGCGGCGATCTCGCCGGTGGTGCGGCCGGCGGCGATCTTGCGCATCACCTCGAACTCCCGGCTCGAGAGCAGCTCGTGCGCCGGCCGGTCGCCGCTGCCCGACAGGTCGGTGGCGAGGCGCTCGGCCAGGTTGGAGCTGACGTACTTGCGGCCGGAGGCGACCTTGCGCACCGCCTCGAGCAGCACCTCGGGCGGCACGTCCTTGGTGATGTAGCCGTCGGCCCCCAGCTTCAGACAGAGCACGGCATACTGGTCCTCGGGGTGCATGGTGAGCATCAGCACCCGCACCCGCGGGTTCACGCGCTTGAGCTCCTGCGCCGTCTCCACGCCGCCGCGCCCCGGCATCGAGACGTCGAGCAGCACCACGTTCGGATTCGACTGCCGCGCCTTGACCAGCGTCTCCTCGCCGGTCGCGGCCTCGCCCGCCACCACCATGTCGGGGGCGCTCTCGAGCGTCCGCTTGAGCCCGATGCGGAAAATCGAGTGGTCGTCGGCGATCAGCACGCGGATCATGTGGCATCCTCCGGCGGCCACAGCCGGCGCTCGGCCGCCGCCTCCTCCACCAGCCGCTCGCGCACCTCGAGGACCTCGTCCAGCCGGCCCATGAAGAGATCGAGCAGCATCGGATCGAAATGCGCGCCGCGGCCCTGGCGCATCATCTCGAGCGCCTCGTCCGGCGAGAAGGCCGGACGATAGGGCCGCGTCGTGGTCATGGCGTCGAAGACGTCCACCACCGCGCAGATGCGGCCGGCGAGCGGGATCTGCTCGCCGCGCAGCCGCCGCGGGTAGCCGGTGCCGTCCCAGCGCTCGTGATGGCTGAGCGCCACGACCTGGCCCTGCTGCATGAGCTCGGACGGGGAATCGGCGAGGATGCGGCTGCCGATCAGGGTGTGCGACTCCATCACCTTCTTCTCCTCTTCGTCGAGCGCTCCGCGCTTGAACAGGATGGCGTCGGGGATGCCGATCTTGCCGACGTCGTGCATGGTCACGGCGTGGCCGAGCACCTCGGTCTCGCCCGGCGACATGTGCAGCGCCTTCGCCAGCACCACGCTGTAGCGGCTGATCCGCATGATGTGGCGGGCGGTCTCGGGGTCCTTGAGCTCAGCCGCGAGGACGAGCCGCCGGATGGTGTCGATATGCGCGAAGTAGGTGCGGCGGTTGGCGTCCGCGGCGACCTCGCAGGTGCGGCGCAGCTCCGCGGTGCGGCTCGCCACCTGCTCCTCGAGCCCGGCCTGGCTGCGCTTGAGGGCGTCCTGCGCCTCCTTGAGCCGCAGCTGCGACGAGATCCTCACCAGCAGCTCGGTCTTGTCCACCGGCTTGGCGATGAAATCGCTGGCGCCCGCCTGGATCGCCTTCACCCGGTCCTCGCGGCTGTCGAGCACGGTGACCAGGATGATCGGCAGGTCCGCGGTCCGCGCGTCCGCCCGCACCCGGCGCGCCACCTCGTAGCCGTCGAGCCCGGGCATCATGACGTCGAGCAGCACGAGGTCGACCCCGAGCGCCAGCTTGGCCAGCGCCTCGAGCCCGTCGCGCGCCGTCTCCACCTCGTACCCGAGGCTCCGCACCAGGCCTCCGAGGAGGGCCAGGTTCTGCTCGACGTCATCGACCACCAGGATCCGCCGCGCCTCGTTCATGAACCGCTCTCCACCTGGCCATTCTCGCTCGATTCCTCCGCGGGCTCGTTCCCCGGCGGCTCGTTCCCGGGCGGCTCGTTCCCCGGCGGCTCGTACCCGGCGGCCTCTTTCCCGGCGGCCTCGGGGCGCAGGCCGGGGATCTCGACGTGAAAGGTGCTGCCCTGCCCCTCGCCGCGGCTCTCCACCCAGGCCCGGCCGCCGTGCAGGGCGACCAGGCGCCTCACCAGCGCCAGCCCCAGGCCGGTCCCGGGCTGGCGGCGGGTCAGCGACGAGTCGGCCTGCTCGAACATGCGGAAGAGGCGCTCGTGGTCCTCCTGCTTGATGCCGATGCCCGAATCCGCCACCGCCAGGCGCACCAGCGGCGGCGCGCCCCCGGGCGTCGGCTCGGCCCATGCCCGCAGCTTGATCCAGCCGCCGGAGGAGGTGTACTTCACCGCGTTGTCGAGCAGGTTGAGCGCGACTTGCTTGAGCCGCACGGGATCGCCCTCGACCTGCGGCAGGTTGCGGGCGACGTCCACCTCGAGCGTCAGGCCCTTGCGGCCGGCCGCCTCGGCCACCGGCACGGCGAGGTCGGCGAGCAGCGCGCCGAGGTCGAACGGCGCCCGCTCGAGCTGCAACCGCCCGGACTCGAGGCGGGTGAGGTCGAGCAGGTCCTGGAGCAGGTGGCGGAGCTGCTCGGCGGCGGTGAGGATATTGGTGACCGCCTGCCGCTGGCCGTCGTTGAGCGGTCCGAAGTGCCCGTCGACGAGCATCTCCGGGAAGCCGATGAGGGAGTTCAGCGGCGTCAGCAGCTCGTGGCTGATGCGCGACAGGAACAGGCTCTTCGCCAGGCTCGAGCGCTCGGCCGCCTCCTGGCTCGCCCGCCGCGCGGTGACGTCACGCTGGGTGGTGATGAAGTGGGTGACGCGCCCGGCGCGGTCGCGGATGGGCGCCGACCTGAGCTCCAGCCAGACCTCCGAGCCATCCTTGCGGCAGGCGGGGATCTCGCATTGGACGAACCGGCCCGCCGCCACCTCGGCGCGCAGGCCCGCGATCATGCGGCGGTCGGTCTTGGGGTGGTCGAGCAGCGGCACCGGCCTACCGAGAACCTCCTGGGCGGTGTAGCCGGTCAGGTCAGTGTAGGCCGCGTTGACGAACACCAGCCGCGGCTCGTCGACGTCGGCGACCGTGATCGACACCGCCTCGTTGGCCGCGCACAGGGCGGCGGCCAGCAGCTCGCGCAGCTCTTCCGGCAGGTCCGCGGGCGGCGATGCCGCGGCCGGGCCGACCGCGGCCCCACCGGTGGCGCCGGGGCGCGCTTCGTGCTGCTTCGACATCGTGCTTGCCTGCCTGCCGCGAGGCGCCGGCGCCGCGCATCCCCCGACGTCCTGCAGGGCCCCCGGCACGATTCGTGGGCGCCCTCGCATCGCCGGGTCACGGCGCTTCGAATTCTCGAGTCCGACGTCAACCGGTGCTCCACAGAATACGCCGGGCCGGCCCAGTCGCGCAACTACTCCTTCCCGGGGGTCCCGGGGGCGCCCCCCCCCCGGCGCAGCGGAAATCAGGGCCTGGCGATACCTGGCTATGCGGTCTCCACGGCAGAAGCATGCTCCAGGCGCTCCAAGTGCTCCACGGCCGCCGCCGGCCGCGCCTGCTGCGCGACCAGCTGCTCGAGGCGGCACAGCGTGTCGTCGAGGCGCTGCACGATCGAGGCGCTCGATCCCGCCTCCGCCGACGGCCATGGCCGCGATGGCGGTGACTGCAAGGGCCGCGATGGCGGCGCCGGCGCCGGCGCCGGCAGGCGCCGCGCGGCGCGGGACAGGCCCACCTGCTCCCAGAGGTCGCGCTCCTCGAGCAGCACGTCGCGGCGCAGGATGACGCCGTGGCGGGCGAACACCTCGGAGATCGCGTCGTGGTGCGCCAGCAGGTAGCGGCGGGTGGAGTGGTAGGCGTGCTCGCAGACGGCGCGGCGCTCGGAGAAGCCGAAGATGTTGGTGAACGCCATCAGGTAGTCGTCACGCTCGGGCTCGAGCAGGATCACGTCGGACTTGCCGTACTTGGCGGCGTAGGCGGCCATGCCGACCTCGAGCCGGGAGTGGACGATGGTGCGCAGGGTCTGCGACAGCACCGTCGGCAGGCCGAGCTCGACCAGGTTGCCGCCCTGCATGTAGCCCCGCTCGACGGCGTGCACGGTGTCGACCGAGACGATCGGATTGATGCAGATCACCAGCCCGGCGCCGGCCTCGAGCGCCACCGAAGCGTGCAGCGTCTTGAGCAGGATGCCGTCGACGACGTGGCGGCCGTCGATCTCGACCGGCGGGTAGAGCCCGGGCAGGGCGGTGGTGGCCTGCACCGCGCGCGAGATCGGGACGTGATCCATGCCCGGCTCGCCGAAGCACACCGCCTGCCCCGAGTCGAGGTCCGCCGCGACGATCACCAGCCGCTTGCCGAGCTGGCGAAAGTCGTCGGTGCGGGACTTCAGGCGAAAGATCTTCTCGACGTAGGCGCGGATCGGCTCGTTGTCGAAGACCGCCACCGGCAGCGCCCGCCCGAGCCGGGTCAACGACTCGAGCAAGGTGAGGTCCGCCCGCTTGCGGGCGTACTCCCGCAGCGCTTCCCCCAGCAGGCGCGGGAGGGCGCGCAGGCTGCGCCGCATCTCGCGCACGGAAGGTGTGAGGAAGGTCTCGGGGACGAAGGGATGCTCGCCCGGCTCGTGGGAGACGATGGCGCGGCACATCTGCGCCGTCGTGAGGTCGTTGGCGAGGCAGGCGTTGATGAAGCCGCCGGCGCTCACCCCGACGTAGAGGAACAGCCGGTTCAGGTCGAGGCCGTCGCAGCACTCGTCGAGGGCCCGGAGGGCGCCGATCTCGTAGATGGCACCCTCCGGAGCGCCTCCTGCCAGGGCCAGCGCGACCCGCGGCGGCGGCTCCACCTTCTCCGTCCGCCTCGCCGTTTGCTTCTCCGTCCGCCTCTCCGATGGGGCCCCGCTCGCTGGACCCGCGCCGGGCTCCCCCACTAGACGACTTTCGAGGCGCTCTTGACCGCGGGCTTGTGGACGACGGGCTTGTCGCCGCTCGCGGGAGTGACGCGCGGCCGCAGCAGCTCGACCTTGGAGTTGAGCTCCTCGACGCGCTGCGTCAGGGTGCGGATCTCCTCGCGGGTGGGCACGCCGAGGCGGTGCAGGGCCGCGGTGATGGTCTCGTCGACCTTGCTGCCGAGATCGTCCCAGGTGCTGCCGGCCTTCGCCTTGGCCTTGTCCACCACCTCGCTGGCCTTGTCGACGACCTTGTCGACCTCGACCTTGCCGCGCGACTCGACGTCGCGGCCGCGGTCGACCAGGCGGCTGAACAGCTTCGTGCCTTCCTCCTCGGCGGCGGCCAGGGCGCCCAGCCCGGCCAGCCAGATACGGTGCGCCGTCTCCTTCACGTCGTCCTGAAGCTTGCGCTCGTTGCTCGTGGTGTTGCCCGTGGTCTTGGTGGTCATGGTGCTCCTCGTTTTCTCCGGCAGCCGGGATCCCGGGGGAACGGCTGCCGCGTTTCAAGCGTCATCGGTGGATCCGCGGCGGACTGCCCGCCTCGGAGGCATCATCAAAGGCTGCGCCGGGGGCGATGGGCGCTGTCGGCGCCATGGGCGCGATCGGCGGTGGCCGGGGCCGTGGTCTCGGAGGCGGCGCCGGCCGCGCCGTTGCCGGCCGACTTGTCGCCGGGTCCGGGGCCTCCGGCAGCCGCGGCCACGCTGCCGGCGGAGGTGTCGGAGCCCGGCGCCTCGGCCAATCCCACCAACACCTCGGAGTCCAGCGCGGCCAGCGACTCTTCCAGCTGCTCGAGCCGGGTGCGCAGGCCCGACATCTCCTCGCGCGCCCGGCGCACCGGCGCGAGGCGATCGATCGACGCCTGCACCAGCCGGTCGACGCCGTGCTGGACCTGCTCGACACCGCTGTGCACCGCCCGCTCGCCCAGCCGCACCAGCTCGTGCAGGAGCTCGCTCGGCAGCGAGGAGGTACCCCGGCGGCCCTCGTCCAGGATGATCTGGGTCAGCGTCTGCGAGGTGACGTCGCCGGCGGTGGCGTTGTCGAGCACCCGCACCTCCTGCCCCTGCCGAACCCAGCTCGCGATCTCCTCGAGCGAGACGTAGCGGCTCTCCTCGGTGTCGTAGAGCTTGCGGCTTTCGTAGCGCTTGATGAGCCGGATCATGGGCCCTCCTTGCAGCGATGACGGGGCACCCCAGGGACCGTCGCGACGGCCGTCTCCAAGCATCCGGAGCACCGCCGGGGACCCCCGGTCCGCCATGCACGAAGGCCAGATTACCGCAGTGCGGCAAAGATGTCAAGAACTCTATGACGCGGTGCGGCAAGAGCCCCTGTGCTAGGTTCCGCCACTGGACACGCCCGGAACGGAGGTGTGCACGATGTCGGCGACCGGAAGGCGGTCTCTCTTGCGAGTGCTGCTCCTGTTCGTGGTCTGGAGCCAGGTTGCAGCGGCGGGCGGGCGGTCTGCGGCCCCTCCACCCGGCCCATCGTTCATCGTGCGGGGCACCCTGGTGACCCCTGATCAGGTCATCCGGAACGGGCAGCTCTTCGTCAGCGGCGAACGGATCGCGGACCTGGGTCCCAGGGTCTCGGCTCCCGCCGGCGTTCCGACTGTCGACGTCGACGGTGTCGTGTTCCCAGGCCTGATCGATCTCCATGACCACATCCTGTGGAACCTCCTTCCGCGCTGGAAAGCCCCGGAGCTCTCGGCGGACCGCTACGTGTGGCAAGAGCTGCCGGACTACGTGGCACATCTCGCGGGGCCGCAGGGCCAGCTCGTCGCGAGCGGCCATGGCTGCGACATGAACAGGTACGGCGAGTACAAGGCCATCGTCGGCGGCGCGACCTCCGTGGTGGGCAGCTTCGCGCCGACCGCGGAGGAGCCCCACCGTAACGACTGCATCAAGGGCTTGGCTCGCAACCTGGACTTCTACTCCGGTCTCTACGGCGGGGTGGTGAACGACGAGCCCGTGCGCTACGTCATTTTCCCGCTCGAGACGCCTGTCGCCGAGGCGAACGCCCTGCGCGAAGGCCTCGCCTCTCACCGCATCACGACGGTCCTCGTCCACCTGGCGGAGGGCAAGGACGCCAGCGCGCGTCGCGAGTTTGCGATGCTCAAAGCCCAGGGCCTCCTGCGGCCGGGAGTGAGCATCATTCACGGCGTGGCGTTGCACGAGGACCACTTCCGGGAAATGGCCGCCAATGATGTCGGGCTGATCTGGTCGCCGCGCAGCAACTACGAGCTGTACGGCGAGACCACCAATGTCGCGCAAGCGAACGCTCAAAAACTGACCCTGGCGCTGTCTCCCGACTGGAGCCCAACCGGCAGCAACGGCATGCTCGACGAGCTGCATTACGCCTACGAGTGGAACTCGAGAATGAAGGTGTTCAGTCCGGCGGAGCTGGTCAAGATGGCGACCACGCATCCGGCGCGGCTGGCGGCCATCAGTGATCGCCTGGGCTCCCTCGCGAAGGGGCTCTACGCGGACCTCCTCGTCGTTCGCGACCAGGGGATCTCACCCTACGAAGCCCTCCTCCTCGCCAGGCCGCAGGACGTGCGCCTCGTCGTGATCGACGGGCAGCCGATCTATGGTGACGCGGCGCTGATGAAGCGACTGGTCGCCGACGCCAAGCAACTCGAGCCGCTCAGCGTCTGCGGCGAAGCGAAGGCCTTCGATGCAGGGGGCCTGGGAGGAACCGCCGAGGTCTCCCTCGCCAAGACCAGCGCCCGCCTTGCCGCGGCCCTGGAGCATTTCGGGATCCCGCTGGCGCCGCTGTTCGAATGCCGGTGACCGCAGCCTCCTCGCGGATCTCGTGACCGGCGGGCACATAGGAACCCGGCTCGTCCTGCGCCGGACCGCCACCGAGCGACCGGCGCTTCGGTAACAAAGTCGGAATAGCGTCATAGCGATATGCAGATGTTGCTAATGCCTTGACGCGCGCAGGCGCTGCCCTTCATACTCCACCTACGTTGCCTACAACTCGTGCAGTGCCCGGGCCGGCCTGAGCGGCTCTATCCGGGAGGACATGGATCATGACCAGCCGCGTGTCGCTTTCGATCCTCGCCCTGCTCTGTGCTCTACCGTCTCTCTGTCCTGCGCCTCTTTTCGCGGCGGACTCAGACGTCCCGGGCGTCGCCACGGCGAGCCCGGATGGGGGCGCGGACAGTGCCAGCGAACCAGCTCCCGCCTGCCCGAAGGTGGACTCGCACGCCCACAGAGCGCTGCCAAAGGAGACCACTCCCGCGCCCGCCATCACGGGCCTCAGGATCGTGGCACTCACCGGACCGTCCGATTGCATGCTGCCGACCGAGAAGGTGCCGGCCAAGCCTCACTCCGCCAAGACGCGAGCCAAGACAAAGTCTCGGACTTTGCCGGCTCAGGACCAGAAGCCAGCCTGCGCCGGAGTCGCCGTGTCCCCCACCGGCCTGGCGCATTTCGAGCTGGCCATTGCCGGCACGCATCTGCTGTCCGGGAATTCCGGAGAGCCCACCGTCCAGCTGGAGACGGCGGACGCCGGCAGGCCGATCGTCATGGGCCCGCGGTTTCCTTTCAAGAGTGACAACGAGATCGACGTGATCGGCGATGCGCCGCTGGGGACCGTGATCAAGGTGGTGAAGGTCGGCTCCGCCTGCAACGACTCCTTCACCGTCACGTTCACCCCCAAGGCCTCGGGGCTCCAGAAGTTCCTGGTCAAGCTCGACCACGAGACGAACGCCCAGTTCCCAAACCTGCACAGCCTGGTGCTGACCAAGCAGAGCGGTGACGGAGGGTTCGCCGCCAGGCCGAGCCTGATGAGCGTCGATCTCCAACCCACCGGTCCGACCGACCTCGCCATCGTGCAGACCAGCGAGGCGCAGCTGGACCTCCACTTCGTCGCGGCGCAGGACTACGTGCCGGCCAACGCGGTGGTCACGGTCTACGACTCGAGCGACCTCGACGCCCGCAAGCCGATCGCGATCGCCGCGTCGGCGCCGGCGGCCGATCCCAATGCGCCGACGATCTCGTCCGTCGAGACGGTCTTCCTGGACCGCGGCAACGGCAACGGCCGCATCCGCATTCATGGCAAGGGATTCGGCAAGCAGGATCCAGCCGCCTTCCCGGTCGACGACTATCTGTGCGATTGCGTCGAGCGTCCGCAGATCGACGGCTACCGGGCCTGCCGCTTCCTCGACGATGTGCGGGGGCTGCCGTCATACCCGGGCAGCGCCCAGCGCACGCCGGCATCGACCGACACGGGGGCCGGCACCGGTGAGCAGGGCGCTGGAGCGGCGCTGTTCACGACCCAGCAGGAGAGCCATGCCAATAAAGATGAGCTCCAGCAGCGCAGCAAGACGGACCGGCAGCTGGACCGGCTGAGCGACTTGAGGAACCGGGCCGCGTACGACGAGGCGGACAGCCGGGTGCGCGGCGAGCCACCCATCGCCGGCAGCGACCCGAGCCAGATCTGCTTGCTCTTCGAGCCACGGTGGGTCGAGTTCCAGAAGAACCTGCGCGGCAAGGTGAGCGTCGGCCTCGACTCGGTGAACCCGGAAGTGCGCGTCCAGCGGGCCCAGATCGTGGACTTCAACGATCAGATGATCGATGTCTACTTCGAGTTCACCCGGCACCGCGGCTATGCCTGGCCCTTCCGGCTGGGCAACGTCACCGTCGCGGTCACCAAGCAGGGCAAGAGCGCTCAGCAAACCGTCAGCACATCCTCGGTGCACGGAGAGGTCGACAAGAACGGTCCCACGAGCTTCAGCGTCTCGCAGGTGGTCGGTCCGGCGCCGGACCCGAACCTCACCTACCAGTACACGGTCCTCAACGAAGAGCAGGCCAAGGTCCTGCTCGGCCGTGGTGTCGCCAATCACTTTATCGTGTGCGAGCTCTCGGTGGTCAACCACGGCAAGAGCGACCTCGTGGTGCCGCTGGCGGCCATCCAAGTCGAAGTGGAGTGGCTGCGGGGTAGGGCACCAGGAGCGACGACGTTCCGGCCGAACCCTCGATACTTCATCGAAGGCCCCGCGACAGTGGCTCCCTTGCCGGTGGCCTCGGTCTCGGCCTATTTCGGCAACGACCAGAAAACGGGGTGGCGTTCGACTTTCTTCAACGTGCTGACCGGCGTCGCCACCATGGTTGCGGCGCTGGTGCCGCTCTCGGGTCCGGCCTTGAAGGACGCCCAGGTGGTGTTCACCGGCGGATTCGTTCCTGCGGCGGGTCAAGTCTGGGTGGATCTTTCAGCACAGCAACTGGAGACCCTGACCTCGCTGAGCTGGGAGTCTTCCGAGACGGTGCCGGCCGGTGGATCGTTCCAAGGATACATCTACATCCAGCGGGGAGAGGAAGCAGTGGGGCTCCTGGAACCGACGACCGGCCGCAAGACGTTTCGCCAGATCTCCAACCTCATGGGCCTGAATCTGAGCGGCTTCGCGGTTTCTTCCACGTCCACAGGAGGCACCTCGTCGGCAAAAACGCCGGGAGACAAGGGCACGTCATCGACATCCGGCGCCGGCACGCCCACGTCGACAACTTCCACCACCACCTCGGGCACGGGGACGAAGGCGGCATCTCCCGCGCCGGCGCCCGCCTCTTCCTCGCCAGCCTCGCCTCCGGGCGGGCCCGGCTGAGACCCGGATGAGGGCAGCCACGTCCGGCGCAGGGCTGCCGGGTGGATGGACCCTGCAGGCCGGCCCCTTCGCCGCGCTCGCCGGCGCCGCGCTCTACCTCCGCTGGCGCTGGGCGGAGCTACCGGAGCACTTCCCGATTCACTGGGGCTTCGACGGCAGGCCGAACGGCTGGGCGAACCGCAACCCTGCCGGCGTCTTCGGCCCGCTGCTCATCGCCGCGGTCGTCGCCGGCAGCATGGCGCTCTTCGGCAGCCTCTTGCGCCGGGACCGCAACACCCGCGGCGCGGCGGCCGCCGGCGCCGCCGAGCGCCGTTTCCGCCGCGCCGTGCTGTGGTCCCTGCTGGCCACCGAATATCTCCTGGTCCTGGTCTCCATCCAGGTGAGCCTGCTGCCGCTCGCGGCCGCCGCGGCGGGAGGGACGGCGGGGCCGCCCAGGATCGCGCCGTTCGTCGCGCTGATCCTGCTCTTCGTCGTGATCGTGACGGTCATCCTGGCCCGCGTCGGCCGTGGTGCCCGCCTGGAGGCGGCGAGGGACCGCGTCGCGAGTCAGGAGCCCGGCGACTCCCCCGAGAGCCGCTGGAAGGCCGGGATCTTCTACGTCAACCCGGATGATCCCGCGCTCTTCGTCCAGAAGCGCCTCGGCATCGGCTACACGCTCAACTTCGCTCACCCGCTGTCATGGCTCATCCTCGGCCTGAGCATCCTGGCGCCGCTCGCCGTGGCCGCCTGGGTCCTGCACGCCGCCCGGTGAGCGGACGGAGGCCGGTCGCCATGGAGATCACCCAGCTTCCCTTCGGCGTCACGGACTGGTCGGCGGTGCCGACGGCGCCGAGCCCCACCGCTCCTCCACCGCGACCGGGGCGAAGCTGTTCATCGTGGACTGAGGCTCTCGCCCCAGGCTCTCACTCGCACTACCCACTTCACGTCCCGCTTGGCCGGTTGATCGCTACCATCCTCCGTAGTGATTCAAAGGCCGACGCAAGCTCGTACGGCTCGACGACAGCGGCCAGTCGATGCTCTCGACCGCTAGCCCGCAAGATCACGTCTCCGACGTCGAAGAACGCGCTCAACCCTGGTTCCTCGATCTTGACCAGCTCGATGGACCCATACGGAATGACCTCGCGTTTCCTGCCCAACACGCCGGACGTCCTTTCGAGGCCTGCAGCGGTCAGGTAGTCCGTCCGGAAGACTGACTCCGAAAAAGCGGCCGCGATGCCCACCAACAGCGTCGTTGAGAGGCCTATTGCTGTCCATCGATCGGATAGTTCCAGAAAGGTGCTGACGAAAAGCCACCCACCGGAGAGAAGAAGCGCGAGAGCGAACCCACGCCACGGCAATCCCGCGTAACCTGGGCCGAGCGGGAAAAACCCTCGCAATGCCGAGGATCGAATCCGATAGGGAAGGGCAACGGGAAGTCCCGCCGCCAGGTGCTCGCTATTCAAGCTTCGGCACGTCGGAGTCCACGAACGCCGCGCGCTCATCGCTCATGAAGCTTGTCTCTGGAGGGCCGGGGCCGGCCGAGATGGACGGGAGGCCGATCCAGGAGAGGCTGGATGCTCTCCAGGGCTACGCGCCGCCGGGACTCCCGATCCACCACCTGCTGCAGGTACTCGCGCACCATCTGGCCGACCGAAATTCGCCGCCTTTCCGCCACGGCCCGCGCCTCGCGAAGGAGATCTTCATCGATGACCAGAGTGAGGGTCTGCCATTTCATCGCGATTCCCTTCCCTCATACTCGCTCAAGATTGAACGGAAAGGAGTAGTCCTCCGCTGCGCCACGCGCCCTCAGCCCTCACGCCGCAGCTGCCGGCGCCAGTCGGCGAGACGGTCCTCGAGATCGGCGCCGAGGTCGGCCAGGGAGGGGAGATCGGTGGGCTCCTCGGCGCGCAGCGGGAGGTCGACCAGCGGCTGCGCGTCGGAGAGGAGCTGGGCCAGCTGGACCAGTCCCCGGCGGTCGCGCTCCCCGAGCCAGGTCAGGAGCTGAATCCCATCCACGAGACCCGGCACCGGCGCCGCCACCGACCCTGGCGCCAGCTCGGCCGTCGCGGGATGCCCGGGGCGCAGGGGCTCGTCGGGCTCGGGATGGACGCGGTTGACGACGATCGGGCCCAGGTGGTAGCCGGCCTGCCGGAGCCGGCGGGCGAAGAAGAGGGTGTCCGGGATGCGCTCCTCGCCGGGTCCGGCGACGAGGACGAAGAGGGTCTTCGAGGAGCGCAGGAGCTCTTCGACCTGGCTGGCGCGCTCGCGGAAACCGGCAAAGAGGGGCGAGAAGGCCTGGAAGAACTCGGCCATGTCGCGCAGCAGGTCGAGGCCGACCACCTCGTCGAGAAAGCGCTCGGCGCGGCGGCCCAGTCCCCCCAGGCGGGAGGTGGCCTTGAGCCGCCCCTGCTCGTCGAACCAGGGGCGGAGGGCGACGCGCAACGCGCCGCTGTCCAGGAAGCCGACGATCCGCGCCGGCGCCTCGAGGAAGTCCAGCGCCTGGCGGGTCGGCGGGGTGTCGAGCACGACCTGCCGGTAGCGGCCGGCGGCCGCCACCTCGAACAGGCGCTCGACGGCCATATACTCGAGGATGCCGCCCAGGCTGCCCGAGAGGTGCTGGTAGAAGCGGTTGTCCAGCACGCGGCGGCGCGCCTCCGCGTCGGGGGCATAGCGCTCGATCAGGCGGTCGAAGGTGCGGCGGGCGTCGAGCAGGCTGGCGTGCAGCTCGCCCACGGCCTCGAGGTCGACGCGGACCGCGTGCTCCTTCGCCTCCTGGCCGACTCCCAGCGCGTCCTTGAGCCGCAGCGAGGGGTCGAAGGTCATCACCAGCGTGTCGCGCCCGGCGCGCGCCGAGACCACTCCCAGGGCCGCCGCGAGCGTCGTCTTGCCGACGCCGCCGGCGCCGACGAAGATGACCAGTGGATGCTCGTCCGAGAGCAGGTTCACGCCTGCTCCGCCTCGGCGACCCCGGCGCCCCCGGCGACCCCGGCAATCGGCGGCGCCGGCGCGTTGGCGGCCGGCGCCGCCGCCCCCGCAGCGCCCGGCGCCAGGCCGGCGGCGAGCAGCTGCTGCAAGGCGTCGGTCAGGGCAGGCCCGCGCTCGAGGGCGAGCAGCGGCAGCTCGATCCGCGGCCCTTCCCACCAGCGGGCGAGCCGCTCCAGCTCGCGCTCGTTGAGGAACCGCCGGTGCCGCCAGAAGGTCAGCAGCTCGGCCCCGAGCGGCATCTCCGGGGCCGGCGGCGGCGCGGGCGGGAGCAGCGGCTCCACCGGATCGAAGACTTCGGGGCGCTCCAGGCCGGCGGGGAGCGGCGGGAAGAGACCGTTGACGATCAGCAGCTCGGGCTGGCGGCCGAGCTGGCTCGCCAGCGCCTCGCGCAGCTCGAGCGCTTCTTCGACCGGCATCTCCTCGGCCTGGGTCACCACCACGATGCCGCAGCGCTCGGGGTCGGCGACGAAACCCGCGAGCTCGCCGGCGAGGGCGCCGAACGGCCCGTCGCCGATCACCTCGGAGACCAGCCGCGGCGCCGCCAGCAGGCGAACGCCATGGCCGGTGGCGGGAGCGTCGAGGACCACGAGATCGAGCTGCGGCGCATCCGGCGGCCCGACGCGCCGCAGCAGCCGCAGGGCGTGTCCGAGGATGGCCAGCTCCTTGAGGCCGGGAGCGCCGGCGGAGAACTGCTCGTAGACGGGGCTGGCCAGCACCCGCCGGGCGAGCATCTCGACCTTCAGGCGCTCGCGCACGATGTCGTCGAGCACCTGGCCGGGCTTGAGGTTCTGGACCCAGAGGCGGGGACCGGCGCGGACGATGGCGCCGCCCGAGGGCGGCACCGCCAGCATCTGGTGGACGTTCTCGCGCGGGTCCACCTCGAGCACCAGCACCCGCCGCCCCGCCGCGGCCAGCAGGCGCCCGAGGCTCGCGGCCACAGCGGTCTTGCCGACGCCCCCCTTGCCGGTGACCACCAGCAGCTGGAGGCGCCCGAGGCGCGCGGCGATGTCCATGGCGGGCTCCACTATACCGGAGCGACTGATCTCCCTCCGGGTCCCACGGAGGGAGATCAGTCGCGGGCCAGCACTTCGCTGCGGGCGTTGATCAGTACGTCGCGCGGCTTCTTGGGGGGCTTGAGCGCGACGTCCACGGGCACCGACGCCCGGCCGACCATCGGCAGCAGGCCGACGCGCACGAACTGGCCCTTGTCGAAGACGAGGTAGATCGGCACCAGGGCGCGGAAGTCGTCGGCGACCCCCTCCTGGGTGATCCTCCCCTTGATGCGCACCCCGCCGCCCGCCGATTCGAGGTGGAGGTCGGCGACGTAGTGCGGCGCCTCGGTGCCGTAGACCCACTCGCGGAAGAACCAATCCATCTTGGCGTCGCCGTTGGCGTTCATCGCCGGCACCATGTGGCGCTCGACCACCCGCTGGAAGTCGGCGGTCGAGGCCTGCTTGCCGGCGTAGGAGGAGGCGTAGTCGTGCATCAGCGCCATGAAGCGCCGGTCCGGGATCTTGTCGGCGCCGTCCCACATCAGCATGCGCAGCATGTGCAGCACGTAGGCGCCCTTCTCGTAGACCAACGAGCGGTAGGCGTACGGGCTGCGCTCGGTCTGGAGGCGGAAGCCCTGGGTGATCGGCCCGGCGTCGATGTCGGCGACGGCGCTGTGCGGCCGCTTCGCGAAGATCTCCTTGCGCGCGTTGCGCCAGAAGTGCTCGTAGGCTCCCCAGCCCTGGATGTGCTGCAGCGCGAGCGCCGCCGAGAACTCCGCGAAGCCCTCCTCGAGCCAGACGTCGCGGTAGGACTCGGCGGTCACCAGGTGGCCCCACCACTGGTGGGAGAACTCGTGCAAGCCGACCTGGTCCACGAAGTCCTTGGCGCCGGTGAGGCCCAGGCGCTGGCGCTGGGTGCCGTCGAGGAAGGAGATGTAGGGCATGAAGATCAGCGATGGCCAGGATTGGCCGAAGAGGAACTGCGACTGCTGGGTGATGGCGACGTGCTTCTCGGCGAGCGGTCCGAAATAGGTGCTGAAGACCCGGCTGGAATTGATGCCGTCGGCCAGCGCCGCCTCCGCGAGGCGGGCGGTGTTGACGTGGCCCAGGGTCGCCTGGGGAGTGTAGTTCTCGTAGGTGGTATCGATGCCGTCCACCGCCGCCTCGCGGCGCCCGGAGCTCTCCAGGATCGCGTTGATGGTGCGAATGATGTCAGGGGTCCCCGGGTTGGTGTAGACCGCGAGATCGACGCCGCTGCTGTCGTCGCGGCGCTCGAGCTTCTTGAACTTGCCGTAGTTGAAGCCGGCGACCCGGACGGCGCCGTCCGTCCTCCATTCCGAGACGTTCTGGGGACCGAGCACCCGCTCCGACACCAGCCGGCCGACCGAGACCACCTGGTTGCCCGCCGGCACTCGGTACACCAGGTCGAAAGGCGCCGGCTCCCCGAACACGCCGAGGTTCGGATACCAGCTGGTGCGCGCGGTGACGACGTAGTTCTTGTCGCCGGCGTCCTCGAGCACCGCGTCGCCGTGGTAGGCGATGCGCAGCAGCACCTCCGAGCCCTGGGCCGGCGCCTCCGGGAAGACCACGGCCGCATCCGCGCCGTCCTCCTTGGCATCCTCCTGGATCACCGCCGCCGCCCGGCTCGACTCCGGCTCGGGCGGGGGCTCGGCCCCCGGCTCGGACGCCCGGGTCGCTGGGGGCCCCCGCGGCGCCTGGGGTGCCTGGGGTGCCTGGCGGCTTGCCGCCGGGAGGGCGGCCGCGTCGGCCGGGGCCCCGCGCGGCGCCGGGCCGTAGATGGCCTCGTCGATGCGCAGCCTGGGCATCAGCTGGATGGGCAGCACGCGCAGGTCCGGCACCGAGACCGCGATACGGATGGTGGTCACGCCGGCCAGGTCGGTGTCGCGCGGCACGGTGGTCGCGACCCAGTAGTGGAGGGCGCGCGCGGGCGGTGCGACCGGCGCGGGCGGCAGGCCTGCCCGGCTCTGGAGCGCCGCGCGCCGGTCGCTCAGGTACCAGGCCCCTCCCCGATGCGGGTCCTCGACCCAGAGCAGCGCCGGTTCGTGCCCCAGGCGCAGCGGGCCGCGGACCAGCGATCCGGCGCCATCCGGGTCCAGCGCGATCAGCGCCGGCGGCAGCTTCTTGCCGGCGAACAGGGCGAGGAACACGCCGGCGCCGGCGGCGCCTGGAGACTGGGCCGGCGCCGGCGCCGCCCGTGCCGGCGCGGGGGCCGCGGCCGCCGGGGCCGGGACGTCGAGCAGGTCGCGAAGCAAGCGCAGCTGCAGGTTGAGCCGGAAGTCGCGGCGCTGGCGTTCGAGCCAGCGCTCGTAGACCTGCCTGGCCCGGGGGTCCGGAGCGTGCTTCTCGATCGGCGCCGCGAGAGCGATCTCCTGGGCGGTGTCGTCGCTGAACAGCAGCACCAGCTCGTCGAAGCTGTCGGTCAGGACCTCGAAGTCCTTGCCCTCGCCCAGCTCGAGCGCCAGCTGGCGCCTCTCCGCGGCGGTCGCCGGGCTCAGGCGCAACGTGCCACGGCCGAGGAAGACGGCGCCGACGGTGCGCCCCGCGACCGGTTCCAGGAAATGAACCGTGCCCGACTCGAGCTCGAAGTGGAAGACGTCGCGGTCGAGGACCAGGCCGTGCACCGCCGCGACGCGGCCGTCCGGACGAGCGGCGCGCAGCGCGGCATAGGTCGGGTCGGTCACCGCGCCGCCGCCGCCGCCGGAGCCGGCATGGACCGCGTTAGCCGGCGCCCGCGGCGCGGACGGCGCGGCAGCCGGAGAGGACGGCGCGGCAGCCCGCGCGGCCAGCGTCCCTGCCCTGACCGCCCCGACCGCCCAGACCGCGCCGAGCGCACAGACCGTCCAGGCCGCCAGGCCGAGCGCCGGGGCGACCTGCCGCGAGACGCGATGGCGCCGCGCCGCCATCCGCATGCTGAGTGGTCGATTCATCACGAGAGCATCTCCAAGCCTACCGGAGGTTATGGTATTGCACCATTTAAGAAACCCATGGCCTGCAAACAGCCTCAGCTTACAAGGCCTTTGGAGTGGTTGCAAGATCGAACATGCTGGTGTAGCATGAGGAGGCACCACGGTTCAGGCGCGCCTTGACGGTGCCGCCATCGGTCGGGATCGAGCCGGTGTGACGCGGTTCGATCCCCTCTCGAACGGGCCCGGACGCCCGGTTTCACGCATCCGAAAGGGGGGTCGAATCCCATGCTCTCGCAGCGTGCCTGTCTTCCGGTGCCGGCATCCCGCATCATCCTGGCCATCCTGGCAGGCTTCACGGCCATGGCGAGCCCTGGCGGCAACGCGCTCCTGGCCCAGACCTGGTTCGGCCCTCCCCAGGTGGCCTCTTGCCCCTTCTCCGGGCAGGGAAACGCCGGCCTGGAACATGGCTTCTACGTCACCGGCTACCCGGGCACCAACCTCTCGTTGGTCACGCTCGGATACTCCACCAGCACGCCCGGCGTGTTCTCCATCTCGCTCACCGCGCGCCGCAGCGCCTTCGACGGCCCCATGATCGGCGTCACCCAGACCGCCACCATCCACGTGCCGGCGCCCCCTGCCGAGACCCTCGTGACCTTCGACTTCGCCGGCGCGCCGGTGACCCCCGGCGACACCGTCACCTTCACCCAGACCGGCTCCGAGCTCCTCTCCGACAACGACTCCTTCGGCATCCTCTTCTACGACGCGGGACGGGGCTCCTGCAACACCTCGATCTTCGAGACTGAAGGCACCAGCCCTCCCTTGGACACCGTGGCGGGAGCCGGCGTCGGCGTCGCCATCTACCAGCGGAGCTCGCCGGTCGGGCCGACCGCGTGCGTCGCGAGCGACACCGTGCTCTGCGTCGACGACTCGCCGGGCGACGGGCGCTTCAAGGTGAGCGCGAGCTTCCAGACCGCCCAGGGCGGCGGCCGCTTCGGCAAGGGCCAGGCCATCCCGCTGTCGCAGCTCGGGGTCGTCCGAGGCGGGCTGCTCTGGTTCTTCGCCGGCGACAACCCGGAGATGCTGTTCAAGATCGTCAACGGCTGCGCGATCAACGGTCACTACTGGGCCTTCCTCTCCGCCACCACCAACGTCGGCTTCACCGTCACCGTCGAAGACACCCTCCGGTCGAGCTCCAAGACCTACACCAACGCGGATCTCATGGCGGCGCCGCCGGTGCAGGACACCTCCGCCCTGGCGAGCTGCGGCCCCTGCAGGACCAACGCCGACTGCCGGAGCCCGCTGCTCTGCTGCTCGACTCCCATCTTGACCACGGCCTGCCTGGCCCCGGCGCCAGGAGGAGGCTGCCCGCTGCTGCCATGACCTCCCACGGCGCGACGGAGCCGAGTGCGCGGGCATGCACCTGTCGGTCGTCATCGCCGCCTATGACGAGGTGGCCTGCGTCGAAGCGCTGGCGCGCCGCCTCGCCGACTCCCTGCGCACGATCCCCGGCTGCGCATGGGAGATCGTCTTCGTGGTCGAAGGTGAGGACGGGACCCGCGAGGCGCTCGAGCGCCTGGCGCGCGAGATCGAGCCGCTCCGCATCCTCTACCGCTTGGAACGCACGGGACTCGGGGCCGCGTTCCGGCGCGGCTTCGCCGCCATCGCCCCCGATGCCGACTACGTGGTGACGATGGACGCCGACCTCAACCACCAGCCCGAGGAGATCCCGCGGCTGCTCGATGCGGCGCGGCGTTCGACCTGCGACGTGCTGGTGGGCTCGCGCTTCGTGAGCGGCAGCCTGGTCGTCGGCACGCCGCTGGCGAAGCGCCTGCTGAGCCAACTCATCAACCGCCTGATGTCGCCGCTCTACGGCCTGCGCGTGCGCGACAAGACCTCCGGCTTCCGCATCTACCGCGCCGAGGTTCTACGCACCGTCCACTACCGGGACAACGCCTTCGCCTTCCTGCCGGAGCTGCTGATCCGCGCCAGCGCCCGCGGCTATCGCATCGTCGAGCAGCCGATCCATTTTCACTACCGCGTCGAGGGCCGGTCGAAGATGGGGTTCTGGTCGACCAGCCTGAGCTACCTCACCCTGCTGGGCGGCGCGCTCCGCTCTCGAGATGGGCAGTGCCCGCCGCCCTGATGAGGATTCATGCCGGACAGGGCCGCACAGCAGCACGCCTCGACGACCTCCGGCCGGCTGGCGACCTGGTCCTGGTACGTCGCAGTCCTCCTGGCCGTGTGGTGGCTCTCCTTCAACCCGATGCGCAGCGCTGACTTCTGGTGGCACCTGGCCTCCGGACGGTGGATCGTCGAGCACCGGGCGATGGCCCGGCTCGATCCCTACTCCTTCTCCGCACACGGCCGACCCTGGTTGAACAACGAATGGCTCGGCGACGTGCTGTTCTTCCTCTGGACCTCGGTGGCGGGCCTGGAATCGCTCGTCTACTGGTTCTGGGGCATGCTCCTCGCCACCTACGGGCTGCTCTTCCACCTCTGCCGCCGGCTCGGCGGATCGCCCCTGAT
>DATNKH010000164.1:0-6461 GCA_035603475.1 Thermoanaerobaculia bacterium | reverse complement strand
GGAGAACAGACCCGAGGACTCGCAGCGTCCGACCCGCCCGCCTATGGCGTCTTCGGACGCTTCTACTTCGGCACCCTCGCTTACCTGCGCTACTGCAACGACGACCTCGAGCTGGCGTCCACCATCCTCGACCGCGCGAATGCCTGCCTGATCGCGGCGGTCAGTGAGCAGCGATGCCTCCTGCCAGCGACTCCTCTCAATGCGGACATCCCCTTGCAGAAGGCCCGCATCGCAAGGCGGCGGCGACGGTGGCAGGAGATGGCTCTCCACCTTGGGGAACTGCGCCAGATGCAAGCAGACGAGCGGCCTCTTTGCCTGCTGGGTGACGGTACGGCCGTGTACTACCGGACCTTGGGCCAGGTCTTCGACGCTGCCGGAGCACTGACGCCCGGCCAGCAGACCGCGATTCGCAACCTCTTGGACAAGAGCCAGCGTCTCCGTGCCGTCAGCCGGCGGGTCCGCCAGCTCTACACCCCCTCTCATCTGCTGATCTGGTATCGCTGACCTCCCACATTCTCGACCAGCGAGCGATGAATGTGGCGCGGGCCAGCTCAGCGAGGCGGAGACGCCTCGCTCGTGCTCACCGCCGGCGCGCTCGTTGGCGAGCTCGCCTGCGCAGGCGCCTGCTTGACGTAGCGCTCGAGCCAGCGATCCTCCTCCCACAGCAGGTGCAGAATCGACTCGCGCGCCCGATAGCCGTGGCTCTCGAACGGCAGCAATACCAACCGCGCGGTAGCGCCCAAGCCCTTGAGCGCGGCGTAGAAGCGCTCGCTCTGCAGAGGGTCGGTGCCGGAGTTGTTGTCGGCCTGGCCGTGGACGAGGAGGATCGGCGCGCCGATCTCATCGGCATGGAGCAGCGGCGACATCGCGAGATACGCCTGCGGCGCCTGCCACAGAGTGCGCTCCTCCGCTTGGAACCCGAAGGGCGTCAGAGTCCGATTGTATGCGCCGCTCAAAGCGATGCCGGCCGCGAAGAGGCGTGAGTGAACGAGCAAGTTCGCCGCCATGAACGCGCCGTAGGAATGGCCGCCGATCGCAATCCGACCGCGCTCGGCGACGCCGCGTCGAACCATCTCGTCGACCGCGGCCTCGGCATCGAGAACCAGCTGCTCGACAAAGGTGTCGTTCGGTTCAGCCCTGCCAGCCCCGACGATCGGCATGCTCGCGTCGTCGAGCACAGCGTACCCGCGGAGCAGCCAGATCAGCGGAGAGGCCCAGTTGACCTGATCGAAGCGATTGGCGGAGGTGGTGACTTGGGCGGCCGCAGCGGCGTCTTTGAACGATCGCGGATAGGCCCAGATGACGAGCGGCAAGCGCCGCCCGGAAGAGCGCTGATAACCCGCTGGCAGGTAGAGCGTCGCGCTGAGCCCGACGCCGTCCTTGCGTCGGTAGTGAACGAGCTCCTTGTGCATGCCAATGAGGCCAGGCGCCGGGTGCGGCAGCGCGGTGAGCTGGCGCAGGGTGCCGGCCGCGAGATCGCGAACGAAGAAGTTCGTAGGATCGCGCGCCGTCTCGCGCCGCGTCAGCACCGTCGTCGCCTGATCGTCGAGGAGCACGAGCGGGTATTCGTAGACCGCGGCCTCGGCGCGAAAGAGACGACGGACGCTCGGCTTGCTCCCCGAGCTGGTCGCCAAAGCATCGAGGAACGGTCGCTCCCCATCCGCCGAAGCGCCCTCGCCGGCGAGATAGAGCGTTGTCCCATCATGGCCGAGTGCGAGGACCGATCGGCCTCGGGAATCCCGCCTGATGACCGGCTCTCCGGGATCGCCGTAGCGGTCCTCGATCGACCGGTCGAAGAGCAGGCGCGGCGCCACCGCCTCGCCCGCCCGCGGAGCCACCAGCCAGGTGCGGGTACGGCGCGTCTTCCACCAATTCTCGCTGATCAGCGCGAGCCTGTCGTTTCCCCAACTGATGCCGCTCAGGCGGTAGCCAAGGCTGACCAGCGGCTCTGGCAGCCCAGAGAACGGGGCCTCGAGGCTGTAGATGCGGTCGCGCACCGCGGCGGGCCGGGATGCATTCCCACCATCCTGCGCTTCGACCCAGGTGAGAGCGGCCGACGCGTCGGCACGCCAGCCAAAAGAGCGTGGACCCGGAGCGACGCTGTCGAAAGTGATCGGCACCTGCTCTTCGAGCGGCAGGTCGGCGATCTCCCTCAGCAGCTCGCCGGTTCGATCGAGGATCTCAACTCGACGCGGAAAGCGCTCCGCAGGCACGAGATAGGAAAACGGCCGATGAAGGCTTTCGACGAGCACGTAACTGCCGTCGGGCGAAGGGTCGAAGCGCCAGAGCTGTCTTGGCGGGCCAAGAGCCGTCACCATGCCCGCCAAATCGACTCGCGCGAGCTGTGCCGTCAGGTAATGTTCGAACAGCGCCGCATCGTAGGCGTTCTGGAGCAGGTCCTGATAAGTGCGCGCGGCGGCTGGCCGTCCCGCGGTCTCCTGGATAACCGGTCCAGCCGGCACTTGCCGGGCAGCCGGCTCTGGACCTTCACTCGCGGGAACTATCGCGCAGACCAAGGACTGGCTATCCGCGAGCCAGACTGGCGCAGCCTTCGCGACGAGGCTCAGCGGCGGCAGCGCGAGCCGGCGCGCGGTGGCGGTCGCCGCCTCGACCACCCACAGCTCGTTCCGATCCGGCCAGGACTGGGTAAACGCCAGATGGGCGCCGTCCGGAGACCAGCGGAGATTTCCGGCGCGCAGCGGACTCGGCATCCCGGCCAGCGGTCGCTCCCGACCGTCCGAGAGACGGAGCAGCCGGAGCCCTGAGAACAGCTGAGCGCGGCTTGATCCGCGGCTCTGGGGGTCGATACGCAGACCGCCAAGGCGGAGCTCGCGCTTGGCCAGCTCGGCGATTGGCGGCCAAGTCTCTGGATCTGAGAGCACCAACCAATGCCGGCCGGGATCGACCGAAACCCACCGCTCCTGCGGCGCATCGACGATATCCACCAGAGCCTGCGCCGGGGTGCGGTAGACCTCCTCTTCGGCCCCGGTTCCCTGCCCCCGACGGGGAGTGAGCGAGACCGCGATCAGCAGTACGCAGGAACCCAGGACGGCCGCGGAGCGCCGGCGCGGCACGACGAGACCCGAGCGACGCATGGCTTCAGACCTCCTCTGAACCTTCTGACCGCGCGGGGCGCAAGCATCCGAGCTGCTGCTGCCCCTACTCCCGCCGCATGCTGAGCGCAGGCGGCGTCTTCGCAGCCAACCAGGCCGGAGCCAGGCAGGCGACCGCGGCCGCTGCGAGTAGCAGCGCCGCGGTGCCGAGCGAGATCGAGCTCCAACCCGCGCGTCCTACGCCATAGAGAAGGTGCGCCAGGAACCGCTCGAGCGCGCCGGCCGCCAGCAGCCCAAGCAAGACGCCCACGACGGCCAGGCGCAGACCCTCGGCCAAGACGAGCGTCAGAATCTCGCGCTGGCCGGCACCGAGAGCCATCCGAATGGCAACCTCTCTCCTCCGGCGCGTCACCAGCTGCGCAACCAGCGAGACGATTCCGAGCAGGGTGACGCCGCAGGCAATTGCCGCGAAGACGCCGAGAACCTGGGCGGCGAATCGTTGACGTCCGCTGGCGGCGGCGGCCACGTCGTCGAGCTTTCTCACCGAGGCCACAGGGAGCGTTGGATCGAGCGCGGCGATCTTGCGCCTCACGCCCGCGACCAGACTCGCGGGTTCGAGCTGAGACCTGACGCCCATCGTCATCGAGCTCACCAGGAAGGCCGCGAAGGCGGGCACCTGCCGAAAAGAAACGTACATCGTCGGCCGGGGCTCGCCGGTCAAGCTGTTCTGACGAACATCGCCGACGATCCCGACCACCCTTGCCCAGGCCGAGCGGGGGCTGACCTTGGGCTGGAGGCGCCGACCAAGCGGGTCCTCGCCTGGCCAGAGCACACGGGCCATGGCTGCCGACACCAGAACCGCCGGCTCTCGCGAAGCAACGTCCGTCGCTGCGAAATCGCGGCCACGGATCAAGGGAATCTGCAGCGTCCGCAAGCATCCCTCGCTCACCACCTGGACGTCGACCGTCGTCGGCGCAGCCGAAGTGCTCCTCCGCCCCTCGACCGCAACCGGCCAGACGTTGGCGGTATCAGCCAGCGGCACGAACACGAGCGAGCACGCGGCCGCAACCCCCGGCAGCTCTCTGATGCGCGAGAGCGCTTCGCCGAAAAAGGTGATGGCTCCCTGCGGCGTGTCATAGGTCGAGGGCAAGTCGAGCTCGAGCAGAAGCACCCGGCCGGGCCTGAAGCCGAGGTCGATCCGCTGCAGATTGCGCTGACTCGCCAGGAGCCCGCTGGCGCCGATCAAGAGAGTGCAGGCGAGACCCACCTGCACGACGACCATCAAACCGCGAAAAGTCTCGGCTTGCCTGCCGACCGTCGTCCCGCCGCCCTCCTCCTGGAGCGCTCGTCGGAGATCCCTGCCGCGCAGTGTCTCGACGAGCGGAATGACCGCCAAGACGAGCGCGGTGCCGACCAAGAGCACGGCGAGCGCGATCCCGACGTGGGAGTCGGGCGCCAGGGCCTCCAGACCAGGCAGGTTGCGCGCCGCTCCCGTCGTGACCACGACCCGCCAGATCGCGAAGGACAGCGCGATGCCGGGCACGCCACTGATGAGTGCAATGCCACCGGCCTCGACGAGCAGTTGAACAAAAAGCTGGCGCGGCGACGCGCCAAGCGCCTGGCGTAGGCCGAGCTCTTTACGCCGCCGCTCGAGCTTGGCAAGGATCAGGCCGCTCGCATTGCTCAGCGCGATGAGGTAGACGAGGCCAGCGGCGCCAAGCACGAGCAGAAGTGTCGTCCTCGCGTCACCGACGATCTCATCGCGCAGCCTGACCGCCAGGATGTCGAAGCCGAGGTCCGGTGAGTAATACCGGGGATATTGACGACGGAGCCTCACCGCCAGGCGGTCGAGCTCCCGCGCTGCCTGAGGGAGACTCGCTCCGGGGCGCAGCCGCCCGAGCAGGCCCAGCGCGGGATTGTCTCGCGGACGGAGATGTCCAGGATCGAGCTGGAGGGGAAAGATCACGTCGGTTTCGCGGTTCGCGCTCAGGTCGCTCGGCAGGCGGAAGCTCGCCGGCATCACGCCGACGAGCCGATAAGACCGGCCATCGATGAGGAGAGTTACGCCGCCGATCGGTGCCTGGAGTCGGGTCGGCAAGGATTGCCACAGCCGGTGGCTCACGACGACGACGCGCGGGGCGTGCGGCCGATCCTCCTCAGGCGTGAAGCCGCGCCCCATGCCCGGTTGCACTGCAATGACATCGAAGAAGTTGGCTTGGACCCACGCGGCGTTGAGCTGCCGCGGCACATCCAGGGTCATGTTCGCATGGCCCGTGTCGAAGGCGGCGACGTCCGCCAGACCTCTCTCGCATTCTCGATAGTCGAAGATCTCTGGGTCGGAAACCCCGAGCGGCATCGGCTCTTGGGTCTTGTACTCGTCGTGGATCACGAACAGGCGATCGACACCAGGATAGGGCAACGCTCGGAACAACACACCGTTGACCAACGCGAACGTCGTCAGCACGCTCGCCAGGGCAAGAGCGAGGGTGAGGCCAACCACGCTGATCCATGCCGGGTCTCGGCGGAACAATCTCAGCGCGGCGCGAAGGTACATGCCGACCGTCACCGGCCCGAATCGTCTGCCGCTCGCGGGTCCTCGGGCGAGCCCGCGGAACTGTCATCGTAGGCAACGCTCAAGAAGACCTCTGAGAGGCTGCGGTGCTCACGGTCGACCGCCAGCAGCTGGCAGGGACGCAAAGCCTCGATCACGTCGTAGAGGCTCTCCCGGCCTCCTCTATGGAGCACCGAACCATCCCGGATCTCGGCGCCGAGCTCGCCCAGCCTCGCCATCTGAGTCGGCGCGAGAGGACCGGCGAAGGTTACGCGATAGGGTGCCTCCGCGGCCTCCCGCAACACCTCCCGCGTGGCCCGTTCGAGCACGATCGAACCGCTGCGAATGATCGCGAAGCGATCCGAGATATCCTCGGCAACGCTCAGCTGATGGGTCGTGAGCAAGACGGCGCAGCCTTCGCCAACGGCCTCGCGAACGAGGCGCTTGACCTCCACGGCGGCCTGTAGATCGAGACCCAGGGTGGGCTCGTCGAGCAGCAGCAGCCGACTGCCGTGCAGGAGCGCGACGACGATGGCCAGCTTTTGTTGCATCCCTCGCGAGAGCTTCCCCACCGTCGTGTTGGCTTTCTCCGCGAGGCCGAAGCGGGCAAGCAACCGCCCGCCCCGGTAGACCACGTCCCGGCGCCTCAGGCCGCGCACCGCGCCGAAGTATTCGATGTTCTCGAGCGGCGTCATACGCCAATAGACATTGCGGCTGCCCTCGAGAACAGCCCCGACGTGCCGCAGAGCCCGCCGATTACGGTGGGGATCCTCGCCTTCGATCCGCACGCCGCCGCTCGAAGGGTGCACGAGTCCCGCAATCATCTTGATTGTCGTCGTCTTGCCCGCGCCGTTGGG
>DATNKH010000163.1:0-5943 GCA_035603475.1 Thermoanaerobaculia bacterium | reverse complement strand
ACTTCGACGCCGTGGCGATCCAGCCGGGCAAGCCGCTGGTGTTCGCGACGCACCCGGGAGGCGTGGTCTTCGGCCTGCCCGGCAACCCGGCGTCGGTGATGGTCGGGTTCTGGCTCTTCGTGCGCCCGGCGCTGGCGCTCCTGGCCGGGCGCGCCGACGCCTGGTGGCGGCCGTCGGTGCCCGCCACCCTCGCCGCGCCGCTGCCCGGCGCCGCCGCGGCGCGCGACCGCTTCCTGCCGGCCGAGGTGGCCTGGGGCGCGGCACCCGACGGCGGACCGCTGGCCCGGCCGCTGCCGCCCAAGGGCTCGCACGACCTCGCGGCCTACGCCCGCGGCACCGCCCTGGTGCGGGTGCGCGCCGGCGCCCCGCCGGCGCCGGCCGGCGCCCGCTGCGAGATCCTGCCCCTGCCGCCGCCGCTCTGATTCCCGCGCCGCCCTGCTCTTCCACTCCGCCGCCGGGCCGGCGCGGCGGGGGACGAACCGCGGGAGGCGGCGCTTTCAGTCGCGCCTCCCGATCGGCTATGATCCGCACAGATATTCTCGAAGCCGTCTAAGGCTTTCACACCCAACTTGCGGCGAACGCCCGCGTTTCAGAACGGTCCGCCGCGCGGAAGGGAGCACCTCATGAGCGAGCGCAGCTGCCGGAGTTGCATGCCTGTCGCGGTCGCCCTCCTCTTGCTGCTGGCGGCGGCCGTCCCGGCCCTCGCCCAGCAGCAGTCGGGCGACATCTACGTCAAGGTCCTGGACGAGAAGGGCCAACCGCTCCCCGGGGCGACGGTCACCGTCACGGGCATCGGCGCGCCGCGGGTCGAGACCAGCAACCAGGAGGGCCAGGCCCGCTTCCTCGGCCTCCACCCGGGCCAGTACGCCGTGAAGGGCGAGCTCGAGGGCTTCTCGGCCGTCGACTACTCAGGCGTCTCGGTCTCGATCGGCGGCAAGGCGCAGCTGGTGCTGACTCTCTCCTCGTCGGTCAAGGAGACCATCACGGTCACCGCCGACGCGCCGCTGCTCGACGAGCGGAAGGTCACCCGCGGCGCGGTGATCAGCACCAAGGACCTCGCCAACATCCCGACGGCGCGCGACCCCTGGTCGCTGCTCAGCCAGGCACCTGGCGTGCAGACCGACCGCATCAACGTCGGCGGCAACGAGAGCGGCCAGCAGTCCAACTTCGTCGGCGTCGGCGCCACCGGCCGCGAGAACACCTTCGCCGTCGACGGCGTCATCGTCAGCGACATGAACGCGGTGGGCGGCTCCGCGACCTACTTCGACTTCGGCGCCTACGACGAGGTGCAGTTCACCGTTTCGAGCGCCGACGTCACCGTCGCCACTGCCGGCGTCACCGTCAACCAGGTGACCAAGCGCGGCACCAACCAGATCAAGGGCAACGCCCGCTACCTTCGCACCGACGGCAACCTGCAGTCGCCCCCAGGCAAGGTGGCCGCTGTCGACAACAACGGCAACCTGGTGCATATCGACGGCAACAAGATCGATTCGGTGCAGGAGTACGGCGCCGACATCGGCGGGCCGCTCTGGCGCGACCATCTCTGGGGGTGGGCGTCCTATGGACGCAGCGACATCCGCAACATCGTCATCGGCGGCCAGCCCGACAATACTCTACTGAAAGACTTCAACACCAAGCTCAACTTCCAGGCCAGCGACGCGGACTCGGGCGTCATCCACTACTGGACCAACAACAAGCTCAAGAACGGCCGCGACGCCGGACCCGACCACGCCCCCGAGTCGACCCTCGACCAGACCACGCCTTCCAAGATCTGGAAGCTCGAGGACACCGCCCTGCTGAGCCAGAACTTCTACCTGACCGGCCTCTGGTCGAACAATAGCGGCGGCTTCACCCTGACCCCCAAGGGCGGCCTCGACGGGTTCATCTACTACGACGCCGCCGGTACCATCCACGGCAGCAACTTCGATTTCAAGCAGACAGCCACGATCCAGCAGGAGCGCCTCGACGGCAGCTACTTCTTCAACGTCGGCGCCACCAGCAACGAGCTGAAGTTCGGCGGCAGCTACCGCCATCAGGACAACGTCTCGAGCACCATCTGGCCGCACGGCAACCTGGTGCTCGATTGCAGTTTCTTCGCCTGCTCCAACCCGACCGGCGACCCCAATCTCACCGCGGTGGAGTTCCCCAGGAACCGCTCGGTCTCCGTCCGCTCCGAGTACGGGTCGGCATGGCTGCAGAACACGTTGAGCAGCGGCCGCCTGACGCTCAACGCCGGGGCTCGTCTTGACGATCAGCTGCTCAGGAACCGCGCGGTCACCGCAACCGGCAACCCGCTGGCCCAGGGGCTGATTCCGGACGTCAACTTCCCGGGCAACGACGCCGGCGGCTTCGCCTGGCGCACCATCGAGCCGCGCGTCGGCCTCACCTATGCCCTCGGCGCGGATCGCCGGACTCTGCTGCGCGGCACGTTCTCGCAGTACGCCGAGCAGCTGGGCCAGATCCCCCTGTCGACACGCGTCAATCCGATCGGCTACAGCTACGCCTACTTCTACTTCGACGACCTCAACCACAACCACCGGCTGGATCCGAACGAGATCTCGACTCTCACCTACGGCTTCGTGAGCAACATCAACGTCAACGACCCGACGAGCATCGTGACCGCCAGCGTCAACGACCGCAACCTGGAACCGACGCGCACCAATGAATGGACGCTGGGGGTCGACCAGGGCTTCGGACGCGACATCCTGGTCACCTTGACCGGAACCTACCGCTACATCTCGAACATCCCGGAGACTCGGGGCATCATCACCGACGAGAACGGCGTCGTCCGCCTCGCGACGGCGAACGACTACACGGCCGGCACCCTCGCAGACATCTTCCCCCCCGACCCCGTCACTGGCAAGCAACATACGTTTCTCCTGCCCAATGGCAAGACCGTGCAGGCGAGTGACATTCCGATCTACAACCTCAAGCCCGGTCTGAGCTCGACCGGCGGCACCCTCTACACCAACGGCGACCGCACCCAACACTACCTAGGGGGCACGATCACCTTCACCAAGCGTCTGGCCGACCGATGGTCGGCCCACGCCCACTTCACCTATGCCGATTGGACCTGGCACATCGGGCCGAATTACACCCTCTACCACGACCCGACGAACACGGTCTCCGACGAGATCGGCTTCGCCAACCGCAACGGCGACTACTACGAGCAGTCCCAGGGCTCCGGCAACAAGGGCAACGTCTTCATCGGCAGCCGCTGGTCCTACAATGCAAATGCTTTGTACCAGGTGGTGCCGAACAGGCCCTGGGGCTTCGACGTCGTCGCCAGCGTCACCGGGAGGCAGGGCTACCCGACGCCGCCCTTTGTCAAGATCGGCGGGCCGTTCGGCAGCCGCCAGGTGATGCTGGCGCCGACGGTGGCCACCTTCCGTAACCCCGACATCTTCGTGCTCGACGGGCGGATCGCCAAGGAGTTCACCTTCCACGACTTCGGCCTGACGATCGGTATCGACGGCTTCAACCTGCTGGACCAGCACACCGTGTTGCAACTGCAGCGCAACGCCTCGACCACCACCGCCGAGAACGTCTTCGAGGTGCTCTCGCCGCGGGTCTTCCGCGTCGGCGCGACGCTGCACTTCCGCTAGTCCGCCCATCGCCGAGGCGTTCGGCAACGCGAGCCCGGGGCTTCCCCGGGCTCGTCGTGTCTTAGACTCGCCGGTCATGAGCTCCTCGACCGGCCGCCGCACAGCCGCCCGGCCCGCCCGGCTGGTGGGCCTGGCTGCCTTCGTGGCGGTGGCGGCGATGGCGGTGGCGATGGCGGCGGCGGCGGCCGGCCGCTCCGCCGGGGCCGGTGCGCCGGCCCCGGCGCCCCCCCTCGACCTGGTGCTCGTCACCATCGACACGCTGCGCGCCGACGCTCCAGGGTTCGGCGGCCGCCGCCCGTCGCCGACGCCGCTGCTGGACCGGCTGGCGGCCGGCGGCCGGGTGTTCACCGCGGCGCATGCCCACAACGTGGTGACGCTGCCTTCGCACACCAACATCCTGACCGGCCTCTACCCCTTCCAGCACGGGGTGCGCGACAACGAGGGCTTCCGCGTGCCGGCCGGCGTGCCGACGCTGGCGACCGTGCTGCATGCCGCCGGCTATGCCACAGGCGCTTTCGTCGGCGCCTACCCGCTCGATTCCTGGTTCGGCCTCAACCGCGGCTTCGACGTCTACGACGATCACTATCCCAAGGGGAGCCACCCCGACCAGTTCCTGTTCGCCGAGCGCAAGGGCGACAAGGTGGTGGCCCCGGCGCTCGCCTGGTGGCGGCAGCAGCGCGGCAGGCACCGCTTCATGTGGGTCCACCTGTTCGATCCGCACGCGCCCTACGAGCCCGCCGAGCCGTACGCCTCGCGCTTCCCCGCCAACCCCTACCTGGGCGAGGTGGCCGCCGCCGACGGCTACCTGGCGCCGCTGCTCGAGCCGTTCCTTGCCGGCGCCGAGACGCCGACGCTGATCGTGGTCACCGGCGATCATGGCGAGTCGCTCGGCGAGCACGGCGAGGAGACGCACGGCCTCTACGCCTACGAGGCGACGCTGCACGTCCCGCTGCTGCTGTGGGGTCCGGGGGTGCGGCCCGGGAGGGATGGGCGGCCGGCGAGGCACGTCGACATCTTCCCGACCCTGCTCGAGGCGGCCGGCCTCACCGGCGCCAGGGCCCCGGCTGAGCCGCCGGGGATGACGCGGCCGGGACGGTCGCTGCTGGCGTCGGCCGGCGAGGCGGCCGAGACCTCCTACTTCGAGGCGCTGTCGGCGACCTTCAACCGCGGCTGGGCGCCGCTGCGCGGCGTGCTGCGCCAGGGGCACAAGCTCATCGCCCTGCCGCTGCCCGAGCTCTATGACCTGCCGCACGACCCCGGCGAGGTGCACAACCTGGTGGACAGCGACAGACAGCTGGCGCGCCTGCTGCTCGCCCGGCTGCCCCGAGAGTCGGGCGCGGGCAGTACTCCCATTGGCGCCTCCGGCGCCAGGCGCGAGCCGACCGCCGCCGAGTCCGCCAACCTGCGCAGCCTCGGTTACGCCGGCGGCTCGGCGCCGATCAAGGCGAGCTACGGCCCGGAGGACGATCCCAAGCGGCTGATCGGCATGGACCGTCAGATCCACCAGGTGATCGATCTCTACCAGCGCCGCCGCCCCGGCGAGGCCGCGGCCCTGGCACGGCAGCTGGTGGCAGCGCGCCCGGCGATGCCGCTCGGTCACTCGCTGCTGGCGGAGGCGCTGCTGCAGAGCGGCCGCAAGGAAGAGGCGCTGGCGGCGATGCGCGAGGCCCAGCGGCGCGGCGTGGCCTCCGACGACCTGCTCTGCCAGCTGGGCCTCACCCTGGCCGAGCTCGGGCGTCCCGAGGAGGGGGTCGAGGTGTTGCGCCCGCTGGCCGAACGCGGCGGGCCGCAGTTTCTGGAGGCGCTGGCGCAGGCGCTGTCGGATGCCGGCCGGCAGCAGGAGGCCGCCGCGGCGCTGCGCCGGGCGCTGGCGATCGCTCCCGACGATGCCGCGGCCTACGAGGAACAGGGGATGGTGGAGCTGCGCCGCGAGCGCTGGGGGGCCGCCCGCGCCAGCTGCGAGCGTGCCTTGAAGCTCAACGACCAGCTGCCGCGCGCCTGGAACTACCTCGGTGTGGCGCTCTACAAGGTGGGCGAGCCGGCGGCCGCGCTCGACGCCTGGCAGCGCGCCGTCGACCTCGACGGCAGCCTGCTCGACGCGCTCTGGAACCTCGGCACCAATGCCGCCGGCCAGGGGCGCCCGGAGCAGGCGCGGCGGGCGCTGGTGCGCTTCCTCGAGCTGGCCCCCGCCAAGGACTACCAGGTCGACCGCGAGAAGGCGCGCGGGCTCCTGCGCCGCCTGGAAGCCGCGCCGCCGGCAGGCGGCGGCGGGAGGCCGCCGGGCGGGCGGGGACGGCGATGAGGGCGAGGACGAAGACGAAGACGCGGCGATGGGCCG
>DATNKH010000162.1:0-13110 GCA_035603475.1 Thermoanaerobaculia bacterium | reverse complement strand
CCGGCAGGCGCGGCAGGAGCAGTGCTGGCGGCCGTGGCCGCGGATGCACCGGCGGGCCCGCGGCCGGACGCGGCGAGCGGTAGCAGGGCGGCCGCGAGCAGGAGCGCGGCGATGGGGACGGCATGGACGGCTGGGCGCATGGGTTCGGCTCCTCCGAGTCGACTTCCGGCTTCCAGGATACGCGAGCGCGTGCGGCTGATTGCGCCGGTCCGGTGCGCGTGACTCCGCGGCACGCGGGGGCGCGCCGATCAGGGGATCTTGGAGAGCTCGACGCGGACCACCTGGCGCAGCTCGTGGTGGAGGCTCACGGAGGCGCCGCCGTCGTTGGCGCCGCTGATGTCCGCGATCGCCGTGATCGCCGTCTCCCTGCCGGCCGGCGGCAGGGCCGGGGCAACCGGGACCAGCGCCGCGCCGGTCACGGCCATCGAGCTCGTGGCACCGGAGAAGCCGAGCGGCAGGCTGCCTGCCTTGAACGCCCCGTGCCGGGCCTCGAGCTTCCAGCGCACTTCGAGGCAGGGTTCGCCGTGGACAGGCTTGACGGCCGCCAGGGTGACCGTGCCGGCCACGTCTTTCGGATCGAAGGTCACGCTCGCCGCGCCGAACCTGGCGAAGAGCTCGACGTTGGCCGGCCAGCTCTCGCCCACCCGCCGGCGCCGCGTGGTCCCGAAGAGGTCGTCGTCGGTCGGCTCGTCGTCGGCGTGCAGCGGCAGCGCCGCCGCCAGGGCCGTCTGCAGGTCCGGGGCGAGCCGCGCGCCCGCCAGCTCGAAGACCCGCTCCCGCCCAACCAGCCGGGCGCTCACCACCGCTCCCGGCTTGGCCAGCTCGAGTGTGACGCCGCCGCTCTCCTTGGTGAGCCGGCGAACGGTGAGCGTCGCCTGCAGGGCGTTGCCTCTCGCGCTCACCTCCAGGATCTCGGTGGCGACGACGTAGTGGATGGTCGCCGTCTGCCGCTGGTCGCTCGCCGCGCCCGCCTTCTTGCCGGCGAGATGGTCGTCGCTTTCGAGGGAGCCGACCGCCAGCCGCTTCTCGCCGGCAGCCGCGGGCCGGGCCAGCCGCACGGCATAGTCCGCCGCCTGCCCTACCGGCGCCGCCGGCGCCGCTGACGCCGGATGTGCCGCGGGCGGTGCAGGCGCGGGAACGGGAGCGGACCCACTGCGAAGACCGGCGGCTCCGGCGAGACTGACGACACCGGCACGGCTGGCGACACTGGCACGGCTGGCGACACCCGCTGTACCGGCGGCGCCGGCGGCGGCGAGCATCAGGCCGATCGCCACCAGTCGTGCCGCACGGGCGGAAGTCTGCATGCGAAGGTCCATCGCCGGGCGCGCGCGGCTCAGCCGGCAGGGGGAGCGGCCGGCGCGAGCGGGGCGAGCCGGTCGACCTCGGCGAGGTCCTCCGCGGTCAGCCGCCAGCCCGGCGCCGCGACGTTG
Source organism: Thermoanaerobaculia bacterium (assembly GCA_035603475.1). Classification (GTDB taxonomy): domain Bacteria; phylum Acidobacteriota; class Thermoanaerobaculia; order Multivoradales; family UBA5704; genus JASLEW01. The sequence goes on along the minus strand of DATNKH010000162.1, from coordinate 11,680 downwards.
GCGCGCACCTGCTCCGGCGACATGGCGCCGGCGATCACCGACGACACGACGCGATGGCGCAGCAGCCAGGAGAAGGCCAGCTCGAGCAGCGAGTGGCCGCGCTTCTCTGCGAATTCCGCGAGCGCCTCGGCGGCCGCGCGGTTGCGGTCGTGGAGGAAGCGCTCGGCGAGACGCGGCGTGCCGCTCAGCCGCGTGCCGGTGGGGGCCGGCGCGCCGCGGCGGTACTTGCCGGTGAGGACGCCGCTGGCGAGCGGGAAGAACGGCAGGAAGGCCAGGCCCTGGCGCTCGCACTCGGGAAGGACCTCGCGCTCGGGCTCGCGCTGCAGCAGGCTGTACTCGTTCTGGACGCTGACGAAGCGGGCGGCGCCGGTCCGGACCGCGGCCTGGGCCTCGCGCAGCTGCGCCGCGGAGAAGTTCGAGCAGCCGATCTCGCGCACCTTGCCGCCGCGCACCAGCTCGTCGAGGACGGCGAGGGTCTGCTCGATCGGGGTCTCGGGATCGGGCAAGTGCAGCTGGTAGAGGTCGATGCGATCGGTGCCCAGGCGCCGCAAGCTGTCCTCGACCGCGCGGCGAACGTAGGCGGGCTTCGCGCCGTGCCGCTGGTCGTCGATCCGCCAGCCGAACTTGGTGGCGACGACCGCCTGGTCGCGCCTGGCGCCGAGCGCCTCGCCCAGGAGCTCCTCGCTCCGCGTCTCGCCGTACATGTCCGCGGTGTCGAAGAAGTTGACGCCCGCGTCGAGAGCCGCCGCGACCACGCTACGCGCGCCCTGCCGATCCAGGCGCCCGCCGAAGTTGTTGCAGCCGAGCCCCACGATCGAGACCTCGAGCGAGCCGATGCGCCGTGTCTCCACGTCCTCTCCTTCCCCCAGTCACCCCTGTCACCCCTGTCGCGGCACCCCCTCCGCGCCTCAGGGGGAGATCCGCCGCTGCCGCCGCCATCATCATGCCACGTCGTCCGGGCCGACCCTCACCGCACCCGCATGCCGAGCTTGGCGTCCCAGCGCAGGGGCCGCTGCTGGCGGGCCAGAGGCGCCTCAGGCACCTCGCCGACCGCCACGCCGTACTTCCAGTCCGGCGGGCAGATCGCGATGTAGCGCGCATAGCCGCCGGTGCCACCGCCGAGCTTGGGATAGCCGATCGCCACCAGCGCTCCGGCCTCGGGCACCCGGTCGAGATTGGCAACTCCTTCGGCCTGGGTGTAGCCGTTGCGCAGCAGCCAGGCCTCGCCCTCGAGGTTCGGCGTGGTGTCGGTGTCCAGCGGCTCATGCCCGTGCATCAAGATCTTGCGCTGGAGGTGCAGGAACTGCAGCGCCGCCAGGCTCACGCCCGGGAAGCGCGGGCGGGTCGCGAGATCGGGGTTCGGCCACTCCTTCGACCAGTCGGAGCGCACGAACACCACGGCCCCCTCGGGGATGCGTCCATGCCGGCGCTCCCAGGCCAGCACGTCGTCGACGGCGAGGTGATAACCGGGGTCGCGGGCCACCTGGTCGACGATCGAGATCACCGCCAGCGGACGCACCGCGAAGGTCGGCGGCAGCTCGTCGATGGCCGGATAATCCGGGTTCCAGTGCGCGGGCGGATCGAGCTGAGTGCCGAGCTGATCGGTCGCCAGCGAGTAGCGGGTCGCCTCGAAGCCGTCCTTCGAGTAGGTGTAAGGACGGCCGGTCTTGGGATCGAGCGCCGGGCCGAAGGTCGAGCGCCCGAAGCCGGACCAGACCGGGATCGACGGTGTGATGGTGTGCGTGAGGTCGACGTAGCGGGCGCGCTTGAGCACACGCTCGTAGAGGCGCCAGAGCGGCCGCCACTCGGCAGCCTCGCCGGCCGCAGCGGCTCCGGCAGCCCCTCCAGATCCAACGCCGCCGGCGGCTCCGGCGGTCGCCGCCGGGGGCGCCGTCGCCGCGGCGGGGATGGTCCGGGTCGCCGCGCGGGACAGCCAGGCCGCGGCTCCCCAACCGGCGAGCACGAAAAGGACGCCGAAAGCGAAGCCGTGAGATGCCCTGGGCATGGGAGCCTCCTGACCCGCTGGTGCGAGGTCACTTCTCCGCTCGGCCTTCAGCCACCCGCGCGCCGCGTCAGGCGGGTTGCTGGTAGAGGCCGATGACGTTGCCTCCCGGATCGCGGAACCTCGCGGTGATCTCGGGCGCGTCGACGCCGATCGGTTGCACGATCTCGCCACCGTTGGCCACGACCAGGTCGACGGTCGCGGCCACGCTGTCGACCATGATGTACACGAGCAGGCCGGGCACCGCGGCGGGCGGGCGGGCGAGGATCCAGGAGCCGCTCACCTCGCCGGTCGTGTCGTCGAAAGCGGTGCTGCCGTCGCCGCGACGCCTGACGTTCCAACCGAAGACCCGCTGGTAGAACTCGGCCGAGCGCGCGACGTCGGTGGTGGGAATCTCGATGTAACAGATCTTGCCGTTCGCCATGGTGGGTGGCATCCGCTCCTCCCCTGTGAGGTGTCATTCTACATACGCGGCTGGCATTCCTTCCTTTCCCGACAAGCTGTCGTGGGTCCGTTTCCCGCGAACCTCGCGAACTGACCCACCAAGCGGCACCGGCGCCGGCCTGACGTAGACTCCGGCGGTGATCGTCTGCAAGTTCGGCGGCAGCTCGGTCGATGGCGCGGCGGGCATCGAGCGGGTCGCCGGCATCCTGCGCGCCCGCCTCGCGGCGCGGCCGGTGGTAGTGGTCTCGGCGATGGCCAAGACCACCCGCCGCCTGCTCGACAGCGCCGAGGCAGCCGCCGCCGGCAACCTGGCCTCTGCGCTGGCGGGAGGCGAGGAGCTGCGCGTCTTCCACCACCGCGAGGGGGAGGCGGCGGTGCCCGCCGCGGAGCGTGCGGCCCTGGCGGCGGCCCTCGAGCGGTCCTTCGCCGCGCTGCGCACGTTGCTCGTGCGGCTGGCGCGGGAACACCGCCTGCCGCCTCGCGACGCCGATGCCGCCGCCGCCTTCGGCGAGGTGCTGGCGAGCGAGATCCTGGCCGCGGCGCTGCCGGGGTTCGGCGTCGACGCAGCCTGGATCGACGCCCGCCAGGTCATCGTGACCGACGCCGCCTTCACCCGCGCGCGCCCGCTGTACGACGAGACCGGCATCCGGCTGCGGGCGGCCCTGCTGCCGCTGGTCGAGCGCGGCACGGTGCCGGTCGTCGGCGGCTACATCGGCTCGACCATCGACGGCGTCGTCACCACGCTGGGCAAGGAAGGCTCCGACTTCTCGGCGGCCATCGTCGGCGCCGCCATCGGAGCGACCGAGATCCAGATCTGGACCGACGTGGACGGGATCCTCACCGCCGACCCGCGGCTGGTGCCGGCGGCCCGCCGCGTCCCCACCCTGTCGTTCGCCGAGTCGCTCGAGCTGGCCTGCTCCGGGGCCAAGAAGCCACATCCCGGCACCCTCGGCCCGGCGTCCCGCGCCGGCGTGCCCATCCGGATCCTCAACTCGCTCGACGCACGCGACGGCGATCACGCCGGAGACGCCCGCGACGACGCCGAGAACCCCGAGGACGCCGCCGGGACCTTGATCGGCGGCCACGGCGCCGCCGTTGCCACGACCGCGCCCGCCATCAAGTCCCTCGCTTGCCGGCCGAACGATCACCTGCTCCACGTCTCCCGCGGCCCCGCGGCGGGCGAAGCCTTCGCCGGCAAGGTCGTGGAAGCCGTCGAACGCCTGCGGCCGGCGCTGCTCGTGCTACGCCTCGACGGCGAGGGACCCGATCTGGCGCTCGACTGCACCGACCGCCTGGCCGAAGCGCGAGAAGCGCTTGCCGGCGCCGGCGAGGTCGGCGTGCTGCACGGCCGCGCCGTCGTGTCCCTGGTGTCCGAGGACCTCGCCGCCGACGAAGCGTTGGTCGCCCTTGTCATGGCCGCCGCCGCCGAGTACCAGCCGCGCCTGGTCCTCGTCGGCGCCGCCGCCCCGGCGGTGCGCTGCCTGGTGGAGCTCGAGGACCTGCCCGCCGCGGTCGCCGCGCTCCACCGCCGCCTGTTCGAGCAGCCAGGTTCATCGTGGGCGTGAGGGCCGGGTTCGAGGTCAGCATGAAGAAAACGCCCGCGACGATGCGCGCGACGCCGCGAAGAGGTCTTGGACCTTGCACGCCCTACTCAGTGGTCCCGGCCGAACGGTAGTCTACGAATTTAGAATGGTAGGGCCGGACGAGCCCGCGGATCGCATCCGCGTTCTCTCCTGGGCTTCGCCCCGGGTCGGCGCGCGGGTGGCTTTGCAGGCGATCAGCCGTGGATGAGGGTCCGCTGCCGCCCTGTGGAGGGTGAATGCGCAGCAGGTCCATGCCGGACGCGCACATAGCGACGCCGCTCACCGCCTGGCAACTAGCTACGCTGCTGTCCGACGCCTGCGACCGCCATGTATCGCCGCCATCCAGTGTCCACAGCATGAAGTGTTGTTGATGCCTGCGACGCCCAAGGCCGAGGCTCGCAGGCGCGGCGCGCAGGCATTTTTCTTCCTGGGCGACATGGACCTCACCAGGGCCGCCGATGGACACTTCAAGAGCGAGCTCGTGCGCCTGGCTGGAGTGCCGTTCTTTCCAGTGATCGGCAATCACGAGGTCACGACGGTGGGCCCCGTCAGCTTTCCGGGCGGCAGGCACGCTGTGAAGGAGTTCCGAGAGGATTTCCTGAGCGCGCCCACGATCCGGGCAGCGCGCGTTGACGAAGTCGCGTACAGCGTCGATCTGGGCGGTGTGGTCCACCTCATCGCTTTAGACAACGTAACGCCAACAACCAGAGGCCCATCGAGGTACGTCTAACCGGTGGGCTCGGAGTACCGCTGGTCAAGGGACTCTCCACTGCCGAGGGAGGCTTTCACCACTTCCTGCTTGTCGACATCCCCCTCAGCCACGAACAGACTACTGCTCTGATGGTAGACGTCGTTAGGTTTCCGGGAGCGCAGGATCAGGACACCAGGGACGAAGCCGACGAGGAGGAGGACTGAGAGCCGGTGACGGGTAGCCGAGCGGACCGGGCTCGACGGCTAGGTGCTGGAGCGCGGCCCCCTGCGCGAGCCCGAAGTTGCCGGATAGCTGCAAAAGAGTAGTCTAGATCTATATAGTGGAAGGACCTTGGTATATACCTCAGAAAACGGAGGGGATATGACCGGACCCAACGCGACCTGGAGAGAGGTCATCGAGGCTGACGAGCAGGCGCTTTTCGAGGCCTTTGCGCGCGAGATCACGACCCAGCAGAAAGAAATTGCGCAGCAAACAAACAGAGCACCGCTCCGCGGACTTCACGCCAAGCTCCACGCTGGACTGATGGCCGAGTTCCAAGTCCTGGCTGACCTTCCTCCGCATGCGCGGTGCGGAGTATTCAGCGAGCCACAGATCTTCCCAGCGGTGGTCCGATTCTCGAACGGCGAGCCCGCCCCTCATCCCGATCGGCACCCTGAACCCCGGGGTATCGCGATCAAGCTGATCGGAGTCCCCGGACGCAAGCTACTGCCGGGTCAGGAGGACGCCGTAACCCAAGACTTCCTTGCCACCAGCCACTCGGTCACCTCGACGGTCCGCAACGCCCGGCAGTTCATCGCCTTCATCCGGGCATCACACAACCGTGTCACGCTACCATTCGCCCTGGCCCGTGCGGTGGGAATCCTGGAATCGATACGCATCCTAACGGCCCTCGTCCGCACCGTCTTGCTCAGCAAGGTGCGCAGTATGGCCACCGAGCATTACTCCGGCACAGCGCCGATCAAGTTCGGGCCTTACGCGGTGAAGTTCACGGTGCAGCCCGCGGACGGGACTGAGGCGACGACGAGCAGTCCTCCGAAGGACGACGTCAACTTCTTGCGCGATGACTTGGCCGATCGGCTGCGCAAAGGGGCCTTGGTATTTGACTTCCTCGTACAGTTCTACGTGGATGAGACCCGTACCCCGATCGAGGACACCTCTGTTCCCTGGAAGCCCTCGGACGCGCCATTGGTGAAGGTAGCTCAAGTGCGCATCCCGAGCTGCAACCTGGATGACCCAGGCACCAGCGCGCTGAGCGAAAAGGTGGAACGGCTGTCGTTTACCCCGTGGCACACGACGGACGACCACCGCCCGCTGGGCAACGTGATGCGCGCCCGGCGGGTTGCCTACCAGGCGAGTTCTGCTTTCCGGGGTCACAGCCCTGAACCTGGCCGCTTACCCCTCTGAAGGACAGCTAGCGCATGGGAATCGAACCCACTCCTCGAACCGCAACCGGCCCGAGACAACGGTTTTGAAGACCGCGAGAGGCACCAGCCCCCCAGCGCTTCCCCCTAATGCTACGACGTGTACCGCAACTCTGCGACGCCGCGCAGGTCGACCTCCTCGAAGCTGTAGCCGACGTTGAAGTACTGCGTGTTCACGTGGTTGCCGGGGAAATGCATGCCGATGGTGGCGCTCATGCCGCAGGTCGTGGTCCGGCGTATAGGTCGGCCCCGAGGTCACCTCTGGCTGCTGACAGACGAAGCTCGACCCCGCGCAGAGCGCCGGGTTCTCCCCGTCGTTGGCGCCGGCACCGTAGGTGATGTTGGAGCCCTGGCACACGGCTCCCACCTGCGCGTGCAGCGCCCCGCCGCCGAGCCAGGCGGCAGCCGCCATCGCCATCCACCAGACCGCGACGCCGCGAGCACCCGGGCACAGGCAATCCCCCATGAGGCGGCTGTGGCCCCCGCCGTCGATCACGCCAGACCTCGCCTCGGAATGCTGGCCTCGATCCGTTCCTTCTCATCGTCAAGACAGCGGCGCGGTCAGCTCTCTGCGCCGCAGGGCTCGCTCGCTTCGGCGAGAAGCCAGCGCGTATGATGGATGCCATGACCCGTCTCGCTCTCATCGGTTATGGCGCCATGGGCCGGCTGGTCGAGCAGCTGGCGCCCGAGCACGGCTTCGAGGTGGCGCTGCGTTACGGCGGCGCGGAGGGCCGCGCCGGCGTGCCGATCGACGGCGCCCGGCTGCGCGGCGTCGAGGTGGCGATCGACTTCTCGGCGGCCGCGGCGGTGCCGGAGAACGTCGAGCGCCTGGCGCCGCTCGGCGTCGCCATGGTGGTCGGCACGACCGGCTGGTCCGACCAGCTGCCGCGCGTGCGGGAGACGGTCGCCGCGCACGGCGTCGGCCTGGTCCATGGCGCCAACTTCTCGGTCGGAGTGCAGGTGTTCTATCGCATCGTGGCGGCGGCCGCCCAGCTGCTCGCCGCCGACGCCGACTACGATCCGTGGCTCTACGAGATCCACCACCGCCGCAAGCGCGACGCGCCCTCCGGCACCCTGCGCGAGCTGCGCCGGGTGATGGAGCGTGCCGGCTACGCGCGCGAGATCGACGCCGCCAGCAACCGCGCCGGCACCATCCCCGGCACTCACCTGGTCGGCTTCGACTCCGAGGCTGATACCATCCGCCTGGAGCACCAGGCCCGTGGCCGCGCCGGGTTCGCCCGCGGCGCGTTGCGCGCCGCTCGCTGGGTGCTCGGCCGGCGCGGCGTCTTCGAGTGGAGCGAGGTCTGGGAAGACGTGGCCCGCGGCGGGTCGCGGCCGGATGGCGCCGGCGCCCATGACACCAACGGCGCCCCGGACGCCACCAGTACCATGGGCGCCACCGGCACCACCGGTGCGCCGGCAAAGAAGGACCACTCGCCCCCGGAGGGTTGAACGATGTTTCGAGGATGCGGAACCGCCCTGGTCACGCCCTTCCGGCGCGATCTCTCTCTCGACGAGGAAGCGCTGCGGCGCCTGGTGCGCCGCCAGATCGACGCGGGCATTCACTTCCTGGTGCCCTGCGGCACCACCGGCGAGAACCCGACCCTCAGCCGCGCCGAGCACCTGCGGGTGATCGAGATCACCATCGAGGAGGCGCGCGGCAGGGTGCCGGTGGTCGCCGGCGCCGGCGGCAGCGACACCCGCGCCGTGGCGGCGCTGGCGCGCGAGGTCGAGGCGCTCGGCGCCGACGGCCTGCTGACGGTGACGCCGCCCTACAACAAGCCCACCCCCGAAGGCTTGGTCGCCCACTATCGCGAGATCGCCGCCGCCACCCACCTGCCGATCGTGGTCTACAACGTGCCGGGGCGGACCGGCACCAACGTCGAGCCGGCGACCCTCGCCCGCCTGGCGAGGATCGAGCGCGTGGTGGCGGTCAAGGAGGCCTCCGGCAACCTCTCGCAGATCGCCTCGCTGTTCGTCCTGGTGCCCGAGAGCTTCGCCGTGCTGAGTGGCGACGACGCCGTCACCCTGCCGGTCGTGGCGCTGGGCGGCACCGGCATCATCTCGGTGGTCTCGAACGTCGTCCCCGGCGAGATGGCGCGGCTCACCGCCCTGGCGCTGGAAGGCGATTTCGGCGGCGCGCGGGCGCTGCAGCGCCGGCTGCAGAAGCTCATGGAGGTGATGTTCATCGAATCCAATCCGGGGCCGGTCAAGGCGGCGCTTGGCCTGCTCGGGCTGCTCGAGCCGGCGTACCGCCTGCCGGCGGTGCCGCCGCGCCCCGAGAGCCTGGCCAAGATCGAGGCCGTGCTCGCCGAGCTCGGCATGCTCGACGCCGCGGCGGGCGGGGAGCGCCGGGAGGTGCCGGCGACCCAGGCGACCCCGGCAACCCAGGCGACGCCCGCAAGCATCGCGGGCTGACCGCGGGCGCTCCATGGCCCTCCCCGTCGACGGCGGCGAGCTCGCCAGCCTGCGCGACCGCATCGAGCGCCTGTTCGGCGATCCGCCGGCTGCCGCCGAGCCCGAGCATCTCGAGCTGCTGGCGCGCTTCCGGCGCGCGCTCGACCGCGGCGAGGCGCGCGCCGCCGAGCCGGACCCGGCGTCGCCCTGGGGCTGGCGGGTCAACCCATGGGTCAAGCAGGGGCTGCTGCTGGGCTTTAGGCTGGGGCGCATCGTCGACCTGACGGTCGGCGCGCCGGATGGGCCGCGGCTCCCCTTCTTCGACAAGGACACCTATCCGCTCCGCCGCATCGAGCCCGGCGACGGCCAGCGCCTGGTCCCGGGCGGCTCGGCGATCCGCGACGGCGTCTTCCTCGGCCGCGGCGTCACCTGCATGCCGCCGATGTACATCAATGCCGGCGCCTGGGTCGGCGACGGCTCGCTGATCGATTCGCACGCCCTGGTCGGCAGCTGCGCCCAGGTCGGCCGCCGCGTCCATCTCTCGGCGGCGGCGCAGCTCGGCGGCGTCATCGAGCCGGTCGGCGCGCTGCCGGTGATCGTCGAGGACGACGTCCTCGTCGGCGGCAACTGCGGGGTCTACGAGGGGACGGTGATCCAGCGCGGCGCCGTGCTCGGCGCCGGCACCATTCTCACCCGCTCGACCCCGGTGTACGACCTGGTGCGCGAGACGATCCACCGCGCCTCCGAAGACGGCCCGCTGGTCATCCCGGCCGGCGCGGTGGTGGTCCCGGGCTCGCGCGCCGTCACCCGCGGCATGGGCCGCGAGTGGGGCCTCGCCCTCTATACGCCGGTGATCGTCAAGTACCGCGATGCCGCGACCGGCGGCCGCGTGCTGCTCGAAGAGTGGCTGCGCTGACACGCTTCCGGCCGGGCGCCCACCGCCGCACCTCTGTCACACGGCTCTCGACTTCTCGTCATGACGCGGTCCTACGATCGGCGGGGACCGATGGAACTTCCCCACCTCCAGGAGGAGCTCGTCATGACACCTTGCCGACGCTTGCCCAGTCCTGCTCGTCTTCGCCCCGTCGTTTCCAAGATCCTCGCCTGCGGCTGCCTTGCGGCGCTCCAGGCCGTTGCGTCACACGCCGCGCCGGCGGTGAAGCCTCCCTACCAGCTCTCCGTCTTCGCGCAGAGCGAGAACGGCTACTCACAGCCGGACTCGATCGTCCAGTGGCAGGACAGCATCGTCGTCGGCTTCCAGAACCACGTGGCGAAGGACGGCAGCGACGGCAAGTCCAGCACGATCGTGCAGTACGCCTTGAACGGCAGAGTGCAGCGGACGTTCAGCGTGCCGGGCCACAACGACGGCCTGCACGTCATCGCCGGGACCAATGACCTCTGTTGGCCGGCAACGCCAATGCCATCGATCTGCCGACGGGCGCCACGGTGCAGCTGAACCTGACCGACCCGGATTCGATGACCGTCGATCCGCGCGGCGACATCGTCTTCACCAGCCAGGCCGACGGCGAGCTGGTGTTCGTCCGCGACCCCTTGACCGCCAGCCAGACCGTGGGCCGTCTCCAGATCACCTTGAACGGAGCGGCGACGACGCTGGACGACACCGCTTTCGCCACCCACCCGAACGCCTTCCTGCTCTTCACCGACGTCTCGGGCGATACCATCTACCGGCTCGACAGCGCGCCTTTCGGGTTCGAGCCAGGCACGGCCTACAGCGGCTCGGACACGGCCGCGGTGCTCGGCGTGCTCAACCTCGACAACGGCGTGCTCACCCCGATCGCCACCGGCTTCGGCAGCGTCCGCGGCCTGCTCTTCGTCACCCCCATCCGCTGACCTGTCCGGGGCGGCCACGGCCCCCGCGAGCGCTCGGCCGGCGCCCGCGGGGGCGCGTCGGCTGTTCGCGGCGCGCCGAGCTGGCAGCCGAGCTGGGCCTCGAATAGAATCCGCAGACGCCCCCGCCGCTCGATCGGCGCGACCTTCGGACCTCCTCGCCCGTGAGCCTCGTCAACCACTGCTTCCGGCTTGCCAGCCGCCCGGTCGGGTTGCCGAAGCGCGGCGACTGGACGTTCGGCGCCGAGCCGGTGCGCGAGCCCGGTGAGGGCGAGCTGCTGGTCGAGGTGCTGTACATCTCCCTCGACCCGGCGATGCGCGGCTGGATGAGCGAGGCCAAGTCCTACGTGCCGCCGGTCGGGATCGGCGAGGTGATGCGCGCCGGCGGCGCCGGCCGCGTGATCTCGTCACGGCATCCCGGGTTCGCGCCGGGCGATCACGTCACCGGCTTCTTCGGTGTGCAACGGTACGCCGTCGTCGACGGCAAGGGGGTGTTCAGGGTCGACCCGGCCATCGCGCCGCTGCCGGTCTACCTGAGCGCTCTCGGCCTGCCCGGCTTGACCGCCTACTTCGGCCTGCTCGACACCGGCCAGGCCAGGGAGGGCGACACCGTCGTGGTCTCGGGCGCGGCGGGGGCCGTGGGCATGGTGGTCGGACAGATCGCCAAGATCAAGGGCTGCCGCGCCATCGGCATCGCCGGCGGCCCCGAGAAGTGCCGCTACATCGTCCAGGAGCTCGGCTTCGACGCCGCCATCGACTACAAGGCGGAGGACGTCAAGGAAGCGTTGCGGCAGCACTGTCCCCGCGGCCTGGACGTCTACTTCGACAACGTCGGCGGCGACGTCCTCGACGCCGCGCTCACCCGGCTGGCCCGCGGCGCCCGCATCGTCATCTGCGGCGCCATCTCGCAGTACAACCGCACCGGGCCGGCCAAGGGCCCGTCCAACTACATGGCGCTGCTGGTCCAGCGCGCCAGCATGAAGGGCATGCTGGTCTTCGACTACGCCGACCGCTACGCCGACGCGGCGCGCGAGATGGCCGGCTGGATGGCCGCCGGCAAGCTGAAGTCGCGAGAGGACCTCGTCAAGGGCCTCGAGACCTTTCCCGACGCCCTGCTCAAGCTCTTCCGGGGCGAGAACGTCGGCAAGCTGGTGCTCGAGGTGGCGTGAGGGAGGTAGGGGGCAGGACGGCAGGGAGTAGGGAGGCAGGGGGTAGGGAGGCAGGGGGTAGGGAGGCAGGGGGTACGATGAGTCATCAACCCGGGTGCGCCCGT
>DATNKH010000161.1:0-2603 GCA_035603475.1 Thermoanaerobaculia bacterium | reverse complement strand
AGCCGCGTCCGCCACGCCCACCGCGCCCGCCGCGTCCGCCGCCGCTCTCGCACTGGCAGCACCAGCCGCGTCCGCTGCCGTCCTCGCGTCGACCGTGGCCGCCGCCCCCTCCGCGCCCGCCGCGACCTCCGCGGCCGCCGCGGACTCGTCGCCGAGCTCGCCGGCGTCGCGCATCTCTGCCAGCGCCTGCCGGGTGGCGCGCAGGGCGGCGCCGTTGCCGACCGAGATCCGCAGGCAGCCGGCCAGGCCGGGGTAGGCGCCGACGTCGCGCACCCGGATGCCGCGCGCCGCCAGGCCGTCGCGCAGCGCCCGCGCCGCCGTCGGCGAGGCGCCGCGCACCAGCAGGAAGTTGGCCTCGGAGGGCATCACCTGCAGGCCGGCCGCCGCCAGCATCTGGCGCCATGCCTCGCGCCGCCCGGTGATCGCCGCGATCCGCCGCCGTGCCGCAGGCGCCGCCGCGAGCACCGCGCGCCCGGCCAGCAGCCCGGCGCGACCGAGGTTGTAGGGCAGCTTGGCCTTGAGCAGCTCGGCGACCAGCCGCGGGTCGGCGAGCAGGTAGCCGAGCCGCAGGCCGGCCAGCGCCCAGGCCTTGGAGAAGGTGCGCAGCAGGATGAGCTGCGGATGGCGGTCGAGCAGCGGCCGGTAGTCGTGACGGCAGAACTCGCCGTAGGCGTTGTCGAGCAGCAGCGGTCCCTCCTGCCGTTCGAGCAGCGCCTCGACCTCGGCGGGCAGCAGCGCGTCGCCGGTCGGGTTGTTCGGCGAGCACAGCACGAGCGGCCGCCGCGGCTGCCGCGCCACCTCCGCGAGGAGCGCCGCGAGCGGCACGCCGCTGAACGCCGCCGGGACGGCCTCGCTGGTGACCGCCGCGGGCGTCGCCTCGCCGCTGACCGCCGCGGGCGCCGGGGCCTCGGCGTGCAGGAAGCGCGGCACTCCGCCGGCCTTCAGCACCATCATGCGGTAGAGACTGAAGCTCGGCTCGCGGCCCAGCACCTCGCCGCCCGGTTCGACCAGCGCCGACAGGCAGACGTCCAACAGCTCGTTCGAGCCGTTGCCGACCAGGACGCCTTCCGGCGGCCAGCCGTGGAAGGCCCCCAGGTCGCGCCGCAACGCGTCGGCGTGGAAGTCGGGGTAGCGGGCCCAGCCGGCCGCCAGCAGCTGCGCCGCCACCTGCCGCTTCAGCCGCGCCGGCGGCTCGTAGGGCGATTCGTTCTGGTCCAGCTTGTGCCGGCAGGGCGAGAGATCGAGGTGATAGGCCGTCAGCCGGCGCAGCTCCGGCCGCACCAGCGCGGCGGGATCGATCGCGAGCGGCGGCTTCATGACCGCGGCGTCCTTCGCGGGCTCGGCAGTCGCCGAAGTCGCCGCAGTCGCCGCAGGCCGGTCCCGCCGCGGCCGTCGCCCCCGCCGGCCCCGCCGGCCCCGCCGCTGCCGCCGCCCGCGCCGCCGGGGCTCCCGCGCAGCAGCGCCGCCGCGGCGTGCGCCGGCAGCCCCTCGGCCGCCGCCAGGCAGGCCGCCGCCTCGGCCCAGCGCGCCGCCGCTGCCGGCGAGAAGCGCACGCGGTGGCTGCGCCGCAGGAAATCCTCGACGCCCAGCGCCGAGGCGAAGCGGGCGCTGCCGCAGGTCGGCAGCACGTGGCTGGGACCCGCCACGTAGTCGCCGAAGACCTCCGGGGTCGCCGCGCCGACGAACACCGCTCCCGCCGAGCGCACGCGCTCCGCCAGCGCCTCGGCGCCGGCGCCCGCCAGCTGCAGGTGCTCGGGAGCGATGCGCTCAATCAGCTCGAGCGCCTCGTCCCAGCCGTCGACCAGCAGCGCCGTGCCGAACCGCTCGAGGGCCAGCCGCGCGGTGGCCGCGCTGGCGGCCCCGGCGGCGCCGCCCAGCTTCTCGAGCGCCGCCAGCTGCGACGCCACCGCCGCCGCGGCCTGCCGGGCCAGCGAGTGGTCCGGCGTGATCAGCACCGCGGCGGCGAGCGGGTCGTGCTCGGCCTGGGCCAGGAGGTCGGCGGCCACGAGCGCCGGATCGGCGCCGTCGCCGGCGGCGATCACCACCTCGGTCGGCCCGGCCAGCCCGTCGATCCCCACGTCGCCGGCGACCAGCCGCTTGGCGGCGGTGACCCAAGCGCCGCCGGGGCCGACGATCTTGTCGACCCGCCGCAGCGACTCGGTGCCGTAGGCCAGCGCCGCGATCGCGTGCGCCCCGCCCAGCCCCCACACCTCCTCGACGCCCAGGCGCGACAGCGCATGGCGCAGCGCGGCGCTCTCCCGGAAGGATGCGGCGGGCGTCGCGACCACGATCTCGGCCACCCCCGCCAGCCGCGCCGGGATCACCGTCATGACCGCCGTCGAGGGATAGCTCGCCCGGCCCCCCGGCACGTAGATGCCGACCCTGTCCAGCGGCAGCACGCGCTGCTCGACCTCGACGCCGTCGTCCGACGCCAGGCGGTAGCCGCGCCGCGCCTGCGGGGCGTGGAAGCGCTCCACGGCGGCGATCGCCCGCTCGAGGGCCTCGTGGAAGCCGGCCGGCAGCTCGGGGTCCGCCGGCCCGGCTCCTGCCGGCTCGACGTGCAGCCGCAGCTCGGCGGCGGTGCGCGCCGGCGAGCCGTCGAG
>DATNKH010000160.1:0-4243 GCA_035603475.1 Thermoanaerobaculia bacterium | reverse complement strand
CCGGGCGCCGCCGCAACCAGCGGCGCGGGCGCCACCGAGACGTCCAGGATGTGGCGGCGATGCTGGTTCTCGATCAGGCCGAAGTGCGCGAACGAGCCATCCAGGCCGCGCGCCGCCACCACCGAGACCTCGGCCGCGAAGTCCACGTAAGCCTCGAGCACCGCCTCGCCGGTGGCCAGCGCGGCCCAGGCCGCCGGCGCCTCCTCGGCGTCGGCGATGCGGACCTGGCCCTTGCCGTCGTAGCCCCAGCCCGCGGTCTTGAGCACAGCCGGAGCGCCCAGCGCGGCCAGCCCCGCGAGCAGCTCGGCCTCCGAGCGCACCGGCACGAAGGGGGTTACCGGGAACCCGGCCGCCGCCAGGAACCCCTTCTCGCGCAGGCGGTTCTGGGTGGTGTGCAGCACCGCGCCGGCGGGCCGCACCGGCGCCTGCTCGGCGGCGGCCTCGGCGGTGGCGGCCGGGACGTTCTCGAACTCGAAGGTCACCACGTCGACGTCGCGGGCGAAGCCCCGCACCGCGTCGAGGTCGTCGTAGGCCGCTCGCACCTCGCGGTCGGACACCTGTCCCGTGGGCGTGTCGTCCTCGGGCGAGAAGGTGTGCACGCGATAGCCCATGCGCCGCGCGGCGATCGCGAACATGCGGCCGAGCTGGCCGCCGCCCAGCACCCCGAGAGTGGCGCCGGGCAGGATCGGATCGCTCATGGCAGGGTCTCGCCAAGCACCCGCCGCGTCTGCTCCTCGCTCCATTCCTGCAGCTTCCGGCGCAGCTCGGGGCGGCTCGCGGCGAGGATGCGCACCGCCAGCAGCGCCGCGTTGGCGGCGCCGGAGGCGCCGATCGCCAGCGTTGCGACCGGCACCCCCGCGGGCATCTGCACGATCGACAGCAGCGAGTCCAGGCCGTGAAGGGCCCGGCTCTCCACCGGCACCCCGAGCACCGGCAGCAGGGTCTGCGCCGCGACCATGCCCGGCAGGTGGGCGGCGCCGCCGGCCCCGGCGATGATCACCTCGATGCCGCGAGCCGCGGCGCCGCCGGCGAGCTCACGCATCCATTCCGGCGTCCGGTGCGCCGACACCACCCGGCACTCGTGCGGCACGCCGAAGCGGGTGAGCATCTCGTCGGCATGACGCATGGTCTCCCAGTCGGACTTGCTGCCCATGATGACGCTCACCACGGGAAGATCGTTCGCATGCATGGCGACCGGCGCTCCGGAGCTCGCCCGCTCCTGAAGAGGAGGGACGAGCGAGACATTAGCATAGCGGCCGGGAGGGACGGACGCGCTCAGCGGCCCCGCCAGGCGAGCGCCTTGCGCCAAGGCCGCTGGTGTGCCGTTCGCGCCGGCTCGAAGTTAGCCGCTCTTGCCGCCATGCGATGCTTCGGTGAACCTTGGCAGGGGTGGACGGCTACTCAGACCGCCACGTACCACGCCGGCCCGTGATGTTTTGCTTGGAGGGGTCCTTGTCCAAGAAGTAAGGAACTGCCGGATCGAAAGGCGTCTTTTCAAGGCGGTAGTCGAGCTGCTGATACCTGGCAAGCTGCGCGTCCGAACCCGCCTTCGCCCGCACGTAACCCCCCATCGATAGGATACGAACCTCTTCTACTCCGAGCTGCGCCTCTTCCAGCGCGACTTCAAGAGCTTTTCTGTTTGGCGCCTGACAATTGGTGAAGTCACCGTTGAGAGTGTCGCGCGGATACGCTTGCCAGAGTGGTATCTCGGTCAGTTGAGGGTTCAGGTCATGGAGAGTGGTCGTTGCGCCACTCGGCAAGAGAACGTATTCATCGATCATGAGCGTTGCCAGGAAGAGGTGGCCCCCTTCCTTCATCACGGAACGAATCGCGTCCAGCGCGGCAAGCGGTTTACGCAAGTGGTAGAGAACGCCCAGGAAGAGCACCAGATCGAAGTAGCCGTAATTGGTTGGGTCGAGGTTGTAGACATTATCCATTCGATACTCTACCTGGCTGTCGAGGATCCGCCTGGCAATGGCGAAGCCAGTGTAGTCTTCGGGGACGAAATCCACCGCCGTCACTGCCGCGCCGCGTCTCTCCATCTCGAACGAGAAAAAGCCATCGGAGCAGCCGATGTCGAGCACGCGTAGATCCGAAGCATTTTTCGGCAGGCCGAGCTCGTCGAGAATCGGGAGTTTGAGACGGTTGGAATCCTCGCCTGGGGTCACGATGCCCGGTGCGAGCTCGATCTCGTGAAACCAGCGGCCATGTTCGTCTACCAGGCGCTTGATCAGTTCACGGTCCATCATTGCAACAGAAGAACTTAGAGGTGGGCCATTCAGCTTGGCTGGGAGGCAGGGACTCGAACCCCGATTCTGCGGTCCAGAGCCGCATGTCCTACCATTGAACGACCTCCCAGGAGGACAGCGCAGAAGAGTAGCCGAACGGGGGTGGCGGGTCAACCCTTTCCCGGCTGCGCCGGCTGTGCCGGCTGTGCCGCGGTCCCCGCCACGTGGGCCGCCTGCTCCTCCGCTGGCGCTTCCGGTAGAGGCTCGCGCAGGCGCTCGAGCAGGTGGTCGAGGTGGCGCAGGGTCGCATCGCGGCCCATCACCTCGACGAGGTCGAAGAGCGGCGGACCGACCTGGCTGCCGGAGAGAGCCGTGCGGGTGGGGTGGATGAGGGCGCCGGCCTTGATGCCGCGCTCGCCGGCCACCGCCCTGAGCTCGGCTTCCAGGGCTTCCTTGGTGAAGGCCGGGAGGTTCGCGAAGCGGTCGCGGAGGGCCGCCAGGTGGGCCGGCAGGTCGGGGTCGGCCGCGAACTTGGCGATCGCCTCGGGTGGGTAGTCGAGCCGGCCGCGGAAGTACGGGACCAGGACCGCGGCCAGCTCTTTTAGCGTACGGACGCGGCCGCGATGCAGCTCGATCGCGGCTGCCAGGCGCTGGGGATCGATGTCGGCGCCGCCGAGCCGCACCTCGGCGAGGAAGGGCTGCAGGTGCGGCAGCAGCTCGGCGAGGGGCAGGCTCGAGAGGTACTGCGAATTCACCCAGGTCAGCTTCTCGCGGTCGAAGACCGCCGGCGAGGCGTTGAGGCGATCGACGGAGAAGAGGGCGATCATCTCGGCCCGCGACAGGATCTCGCGGTCGCCTCCAGGGCTCCAGCCGAGCAGGGCCAGGTAGTTGTACAGCGCCTGCGGCAGGATGCCCTCGGCACGGAACTCCTCGACCGAGGTGGCGCCGGAGCGCTTGGAGAGGCGCTTCTTGTCGGTCCCCAGGATCAGGGGCAGGTGGCCGAAGACCGGCACCTGGCCGCCCAGGGCCTGGAAGAGCGGGATGTGCTTCGGGGTGTTGGAGAGATGGTCCTCGCCGCGGATGACGTGGGTGATGCGCATGTCGATGTCGTCGCAGACCACCGACATGTGATAGGTCGGCGAGCCGTCCGAGCGCAGCAGGATGAAGTCGTCGAGGGCGTCCGGCGGGAAGTCCATGTCGCCGCGCACGAGGTCGGTGAAGCGGATGTGGCCGTCCGGCATGCGGAAGCGCACGGCGAAGGGCTCGCCGGCGGCGACGCGGGCGGCGGCCTCCGCGGCGGCGAGGCCCAGGCAGGTGCGCGGGTAACGGAAGGCGACGCCCCGCTTCTCCGCCTCCGCGCGCTGCTCGGCGAGCAGCTCGGCGGTGCAGAAGCAGCGATACGCGGCGCCGGCCGCCAGCAGCTCCTCGCCGCGCTCGCGATGCCGGGACAGCCGCTCGCTCTGCAAGAACGGCCCCTCGTCCCACGCGGTGCCGATCCAGGCCAGCGCCGACTGGATCTGGCGGGTCATCGCCGCGTCCGAGCGCTCGCGGTCGGTGTCCTCGATGCGCAGCACGAAGGCGCCGCCGACGCTCTGGCGCAACAAGTCGTTGTAGATCGCGGTGCGGGCGCCGCCGACGTGGAGGAATCCGGTCGGCGAAGGGGCGAAGCGGACCCGCACGGGGCCTGGGATCGTCTGGCTCATGATTCTCCGAGGATCTGCGGCAGTCTCCGGGATACTCCGGACCGGCGGCTCGCGGAGCGCAGGGGGTAGAACGTAGATTGGCGGAGAGGGAGGGATTCGAACCCTCGGTCCGGGTTTACCCCGGACAACTGCTTAGCAGGCAGCCCTGTTCGACCACTCCAGCACCTCTCCGCAAGGACCGACAGGACAGCTCATTCTAGAGGCGCCCGGCGCGAGAGTCAAAACGGCAGCTGGCGCCGGCCGCGATAGACTGGCGCCCGCCGCGAGGGCGGGGCACGGCGGGGCCAACTGCATGGGAGGGTTCGAGGACAT
>DATNKH010000159.1:0-4638 GCA_035603475.1 Thermoanaerobaculia bacterium | reverse complement strand
CGGCCGCCCGCAGCCGCTCGGCGGCCGCCTCGAAGGCGCCGGCATCCGCCTCGGCCGCTCCGGCCGCGGCCTCCCAGGCCCAGTCCACCACCTCGGTGGCGGTGTAGAGCGCGTCGATCGGCGCGCTGGCGAACAGGCTGGCGCCGGAGGCGAAGCGCCGCACCGCAAGCTCCTCGTCCCGCCAGCCCAGGGCGTCGAGCATCCGGCGGGCCTGGCGCCGCCACGCGGCGATCGTCGCCTCCGCGTCCGCCTGCACGCCGCCGAGGGGGATCTCGAGGGGGACGTCGAGGACGGCGCCCGGGCGATAGGAGAGCAGGTTCGGTCCGGTAAGGCGGCGCGCTTCGTGAGGCTGCATCCGGTTCTCCTGCTCGAGTGACCAGGATCGATCGGGCGATCGGCGAGCAGAGTACACCAGACGGCGGCGCGCCCTCGGGCCACGGTATGAGTGGTGGTCAGCCTCCTCCGCCCTCCCTGCGGGCGAGAGGCAGTGACCCCTATTCCGCGGCCTTGGCCGCCAGGGCTTCGACCACGGCGATGTTCGGCAGCAGCTCCGGCGGCAGGTGATGCCGCTGCTGGAGATACGCGGGGCTGTTGTAGGTGACCCAGACCTTCCCCTGGGCGTCTGCCCAGATCAGGATCTTCAGCGGCAGGTCGATGGCACTGCCGGGGGCCGCCAGCATCAGCGGCGTGCCGGCCTTCGGGTTGCCGAAGATCAACAGCTTGGTGGGAGGCATCTCGATCCCCACCTTCGCCGCTTCGCCGCTGTGATCGATCACGGCGAAGATCGTGACCCCCTTGGCCCGGAGCAGGCTCTCGAGCCTCTCCAACGTCTGGTCCACGGAATGACTGCTGGGCCTGGTGACGAGCCCGTCGCCGGCCGCCGATGCCATGGCTGTCTCCTCGCTCTTTCCAGGACCTCCGCGGGCGAGGTCTGGGACTGAAACCATTCTCCACGCCAGCGCCAATCCGAACACCGCCAGGAACGCGGCGATCACGACGACTCGCGACGGCGGCAGCGGCCGCGCGGGCTCCCCCCGGTCCAGGTCGCGGACCGTCCGGGCATAGCTCTGTGCGGAATGTGCGATGACCGCGATGCCGCCGACCATGAGCGCGGTGCCGAACCATCTCGAGATCCCGTGCGGCGGCGCTGCCACTGCAGGCTCGCTGAACCGCAGCTCCTGCAGCAGGATGCCGAAACGCGCCACGACGAAGCCGAAGCCCATCAGCGCAACGCCGGTGCGGAGCCAGGCAAGGAAGGTCCGCTCGGCGGCGAGGTAGTCGCTCAGATCAAATCGATGTTCGAGTGCTGCCGGCCGATCCATGCCGTCTGTCCCCAGGCGAGCCAGGGCGGCATTCTATCAACCTCTCCTCGGCGCGCCATCGGGCTACGGCACGCTATAGCTCTGCACACCGCCGCCCGCCAGGCCGAGATAGAGCGTCGCCGCCGGCAGCGGCGCGAAGACCGCGAGGACGTTCGCGGGGAACCTGTCCAGGCCGCGGTTGAGCGCCACCCAGGTGCCGCCGCCGTCCTGGCTCCAGTGCACCCCGGCAACCGCCTGCACGGCGAAGATCTGGCCCTTGGCGGGAGCGGCGACGGCGCGAACCGCTTCGGTCGTGATCCCCTCCAGGCGCTCCCAGCTGGCGCCGCCGTCGCCGCTCGCGAAGAGGCCGCCGGCGGTGCCGGCGTAGAGCCTGGAGCCGGCCGGTTCGAGCGCGATCTGGACCAGCCCGGCCGGCAGCCCCTGGGCGATGGAGGCCCAGGTGGCGCCTGCATCCGTGCTCTTCAGCAGCGCGGCGCCGTCGGGCTGCGAGGTGGCGGCGTTGTAATGGGCCCCGGCCGCGTAGAGCGTCGAGGGTGTGGCGGGATCGACGACGATCTCGGAGTAGAGGACGTCGAAATCCTGGCGGTTCAAGGCCGCCCAGCTCATGCCGCCGTCGCTGCTCTTGAGCACCGCCCCGGCGCTGGCGCCATACAGTTTTGCCGGGTCGCTCGGATCGACGGCCAAGCCCAGCACGAAGAGGCTGTCGTACTGGCCCGTGCCGGGAGGGAAGTACGGCACGGGTCCCGTACCGAGGGTTTGCCACGTCGCGCCGCCGTCGGTCGTCTTGTAGAGGCTGCCGGCGACGAGATAGAGGGTGCCGGGGTGCGTCGGATCGAGCACGAGGCCGGCCCCCTCGTCCGGCGGCGCCTGGCGCGGTGTCGCCAGGGAGGTCCAGTGCTGGCCGCCGTCGACGCTCTTGAAAAGCCCTTGATCTGCATCGCTGGCGTACAGAGTGGACGGCGCCGCGGGATCGATCGCGAGGCCGAGGATGTTGCGGTCCACGAGTCCCCGGCCGCCCGCCGCCCAGCTGGCTCCGCCGTCCATGCTCTTGAAGAATGCGCCGGTGAAATCGTCCAGATCGGCGGCGCCGGCGTACACCAGGCCCCTGGCTCCCGGCACCGGCGCGATCGACGTCACGTTGAAGTCCTGCAGATCGGCGCTCGCGCGCCGCCAGCTGGCGCCGCCGTCGGTGCTGTGGAACAGCTCGACCCCCCCGGCATAGACGTCCTCCGGCGCGGCCGGATCGATCGCCACGGTGGTGAAGGTCTCGTCGATCAGCAGGCGCCAGGTCCGGGCTCGGTCGGCGCTCTTGAACAGGCCGTTGCGGGCGGCGGCCCAGAGCACGCCCGAACGCGGCTCGACCGCAAGGGTCGCGACCCAATCCGGGCCGGGGCCCCCAGGCTGCCAGGTGGCGCCGCCGTCGGTGCTGCGGTAAACGCCGAAGCTGCCGGAGTAGAGCAGGCCCGGAGTGGTTGGCGACACGGCCAGCGTCGTGGCGCCATACGTCAGGCCGGTGCCCCGCAGGCTCCAGCTGGCGCCCCCGTTGGTGCTGCGATAGACGCCGGGCCCGAACTCGCCGGCCGCATAGATCGTTCGCGGCCGGCGCGGGTCGAATGCGACGGACACGATGGTCGGGGGCAAGCCTGTGCCGGCCGGCCGCCAGCTGTTGCCGCCGTCGGTGCTCTTGTAGAGGGAAAGGGGGCTGCCCTCCACACCGGCCAAGATCACGCCGGGTTCGGCCGGGTCGAAGGCGAAGGAGCGCACCCACGCGTTCTCCAGGCCACGACTCGCGGGCTGCCAGGTGGCCCCGCCGTCGGTGCTGCGCAGGATGCCGTTCGTCTTGGTCCCGGCGAACAGCCAGCCGCGGCGGGTGGGATGGGCCGCCAGCGCCCACACCGGTCCGCCGTCCAGCAGGCTCGTCCAGCTGCCCACCGCGGCCCGGGCAGGCGCCGGCCATGAAGTTGCCGCGACGGCCAGCAGCAGGCCTGGAAGCAGGCGCGGCAGCGTCAGCATGGTGGTGCTCGTGCTCGTGCGCATGCTCGTGCGCGTGTCCTTGCGCCTCAGCATGGGACTCGGCCTGCGCGCCAGCCTGGGCGCCGGCATCGGGTGGGGGTGAGCGTGAGCGTCAGCATGGAGCCGCTCCTACCGGAGGCCGACCGCGCCCTGGATCCGTACAGCGTCAGCGTCAATCTACTGTAAATCCATAGGTTCTACGGCCCAGCCGGCCGCGGCGTCGCGCCGCCGGCCCGGGCGGCGAGGTCCGCCGGGCCGGCGTGCTAGCATCCCAGGGCGCTTCAGGGAGGAGCGCGTGCCATGGAGATGTTGCCTCTACAGGCGGCCGGCAAGCCGGGGCCGCTGATCGCCATCGGCGGAGCCGAGGACAAGGTGCGCGAGCGCACCATCCTGCGCTACTTCCTCGAGGTCGCCGGCGGTTCCGACGCGTCGGTGGTCGTGCTCGCCACCGCCTCCGAGGTGCCGGAGACCGCCGGCGAGCGCTACGCCGATCTCTTCTATGCGCTCAACGCCGACAGCGTCGAGGTGCTGCGCATCGCCACCCGCGAGGACGCGCTGGTGGCCGGAGCCGAGGCGCACGACCTGCTGGAGTACGCGACCGGCTTGTTCATCACCGGCGGCGGCCAGCTGCGGCTGTCGTCGCTCCTGGGCGGCACCCAGGTGGCGGCGACGATCCAGGCCCGCCACGCGGCGGGGATGCTGGTGGCGGGCACCAGCGCCGGCGCTGCCTTCCTCTCGCGGCACATGATCGCCCTGGGCGACACCGGCGCCACGCCGCGCCGGCGCCTGGTGCACCTGGCGCCGGGCCTGGGCCTGGCGCCCGACCTGGTCATCGACCAGCACTTCCGGCGGCGCGACCGCCTCGGCCGCCTGCTCACGGCGCTCTCCTACAATCCCGGCCTGCTGGGCGTCGGCATCGACGAGGACACCGCGGCGGTGATCGACTCCGAGGGCGTCCTGCGCGTGCTGGGAGCGGGTGCGGTCACCGTCGTCGACGCCCGCGACATGCGCTACACCGACAGCCACGCCGCGCACCGCGGCCAGCCCCTCGCCATGTTGGGGGTCAAGCTCGACGTCCTGAGCTCCGGCTGCCGCTACGACATCGAGCGCCGCGTCGCCCATCCGCCGCCGCCGGGCGCGGTGCGGCTCGACCCGCTGGAAGCCCTGAAGTCCCTGCCGGCCTCCGAGCTCGCCGAATTCGCCGAGCCCTCCACGGCCGCCGCGGGCGCCGCTGCCGCCGCCGAGCGCGAGGACGCCGACGAGACCGCGGCCGAGGCCGAGCGCGCCGGCGCCGGCATCGGCA